>CAILKA010000429.1 GCA_903834645.1 uncultured beta proteobacterium | reverse complement strand
GGCTGTCGCGCCCGGTGTACCAGCCCAGTGCCCGCGAGCCCGTCATGCGCTCGATGATGGCCATGCCGGTGCGCAGGTGCTCGCGCTCCACATCCTCGGGCACGTTCTGGTAGTGGATCCAGCGCCAGCCGTGGCAGGCGATCTCGTGGCCGAGCTCGGCGAAGGCGGCCGTCACTTCCGGGCAGCGCTCGAGCGCCATGCTCACGCCGAAGACCGTCAGCGGCAGGCCGCGCCGCTCGAATTCGCGCAGCAGCCGCCACACGCCCACGCGTGAGCCGTACTCGTAGATGCCCTCCATGCTCAGGTGCCGGTCCGGGTAGGCGGCCGGGTTGAACATCTCGGAGAGAAACTGCTCGCTGCCGGCGTCGCCGTGCAGCACGCTGTTCTCGCCGCCTTCCTCATAGTTGAGGACGAACTGCACCGCCACGCGGGCGTTGCCGGGCCAGCGGGCGTGTGGCGGGTGGCGGCCGTGGCCGTGCAGGTCGCGCGGGTAGCGCGGGTGGTGGGTCCCGGCGGAGCCGGGCAGGGCAGGGGAGCTGGGGGTGGACATGGGGTGGCGGCGCTCGGGGCTGATGGACGAATGCCAGGGCGTGGGGCCTGCGCCCAAAACTGTATAGAGTAACGGCAGTCGCCGCGGGCACCCTTCACACGAGCGCGACTTCCCGCCCTCACAGAGCCCGTCGTGGTGAGGCGACATGCGGTTGCACGCAGGGTCGCCTCGTCGACGCGTGACGCCGCCCGGAGGTGTGTGGATGGAAGCCTACCTGCTCGACTGGGCAAGCCTGCTGCTGCGCTGGCTGCACGTGATCACGGCCATCGCGTGGATCGGTTCGTCCTTCTACTTCGTGATGCTGGACAACAGCCTCACGCCGCCCGAGCACGATGACCTCAAGGCCAAGGGCGTGGACGGCGAGCTCTGGGCCGTGCACGGCGGGGGCTTCTACCACTCCAACAAGTACATGGTGGCGCCGCGCTGGCGGCCGCTGCCGCAGAACCTGCACTGGTCGTACTGGGAGAGCTATTCCACGTGGCTCACGGGCTTTGCGCTCTTCACCGTGCTCTACCTCTTCAACGCCGGCTCGTTCCTGGTCGACAAGAGCGTGCACGACTGGTCCGCGGGGGCCGCCATCACGGCCTCGCTCGTGTTCCTCGTGGCCTTCTGGTTCGTCTACGACTTCATCTGCCGTGCCTTCGGGCAGGCGCGGCGCGGCGACCTGATCGTGGGCGTGGGGGTGACGGCGTTCGTCGTCTTCGCTTCGTGGCTGGCGTGCCAGCTCTTTGCCGGGCGCGCCGCCTTCCTGCTGGTGGGGGCGATGCTCGCCACGGCCATGAGCGCCAACGTGTTCGTGTGGATCATCCCGGGCCAGCGCAAGGTGATCGCGCAGCTGCGCGCCGGGCAGAGCCCGGACCCGATCCACGGCCGGCGCGGCAAGCAGCGCAGCGTGCACAACACCTACTTCACGCTGCCGGTGGTGATCGCGATGCTGTCGAACCACTACGGCTGGCTCTACCAGGGGCCGAACAACTGGCTCGTGCTGGTGCTGCTGATGCTGGCCGGTGCCTTGATCCGGCACAGCTTCGTCGCGCGTCACAGGGCGCATGTGCAGGGCCGGCGCGCGCCGTGGGAGTACGCCATTGGCGGCACCGTGGTGCTGGTGGGGCTGGCGCTGTGGCTCGCGCCCCGGCCGCCCAGCGCCGAGCAGGTGGCTGCGGCGAAAGCGGCCGCGGCGCAGCCTGCGGGCTATGCGCAGGTGCGCGCCATCGTGGACGAGCGCTGCGTGGTGTGCCACAACGCACAGGTGCAGCAAAAGAACGTGGCGCTGCACGACGCGGCGCTGCTCAAGCAGCACGCGCAGAACGTCTACCAGCAGACGGCCGTGCTCAAGCTCATGCCGATGAACAACGCCACGCAGATCACCGAGGCCGAGCGCGAGGTGATCCGGCGCTGGTTCGCTGCCGGCGCCCCGGTGGAGTGACGCCAGCGACGGGCGGCCTCAGATCTCGACCCGGATCACTTGCCCGTCGTTGCCGTCGGTGAGCAGGTAGAGCCAGCCGTCGGGGCCCTGGCGCACGTCGCGGATGCGCCGGCCCAGGTCGGTGAGCAAGCGCTGCTCCTCGGTGATGCGCCGGCCGTCGAGCGTCAGGCGCACGAGCGACTGCCCGCGCAGCGTGCCCATCACGAGGCTGCCCTTCCAGCCGGGGTAGCGGTCGCTCGTCACGAAGGCCATGCCACTGGGGGCGATCGAAGTGGGCACCCAGTGCCGCAGCGGCTGCTCGAAGCCGGGCTTGGGGCCCTCCTCGCCGATCCGCGTGCCGGTGCCGTAGTTGCGCCCGTAGGTGACGACCGGCCAGCCGTAGTTGCGCCCGCCCTCCACCACGTTGACCTCGTCGCCGCCCTGCGGCCCGTGCTCGCTGGCCCAGAGCTCGCCCGTGGCCGGGTGCGTGGCCATGCCCTGGATGTTGCGGTGGCCCAGGCTCCACACCTGCGCCTGCGCACCGCCGCGACCGGCAAAGGGGTTATCAGCCGGCACGCCACCCTCGCGCGTGATGCGCACCACCTTGCCGATGTGGTTGTCGGCCACCTGTGCCGCGTCCTTGGCGAAGAATCGGTCGCCCAGGCCCACCCACAGGTGCCCCTGGCGGTCGAAGGCGATGCGCGAGCCGCAATGCAGCCGGCTGTCGTGCTTGGGCTGCTGGCTGAAGATGACGCGCACGTCGGCCAGTCGCTCCTGGCCGGGCTCGCCTTCCAGGCGCGCACGGGCCACGGCCGTGCTGTTGCCGCCGGCTCCGGGCTCGGCGAAGGTCCAGTAGAGGAGGCGGTTATCGGCGAACTTGGGGTCGAGCACGAGGTCGAGCAGCCCGCACTGGCCGGTGTCGGCCACCGGCGGCATGGCAGGCGAGGCCGGCAGCGGGGCGGAGAGGCGGCCCTGCCCATCGGCGATGCGGATGCGGCCGGCCTTTTCGGTGACGAGCATGCGGCCGTCGGGCAGGAAGGCCAGCGCCCAGGCGCCCGTCAGGCCCTTGACGACAGTGACGGGCCTGAGTTCGCGCGCCGGCGACTGCGCATGCGCGGGCTGGAAGGCGCAGGCCAGGGACCAGCCGAGCACCGAGCAGGCCAGGGCGATCGCGCGGCTTCGGGGAAATGGGATGGGCAGGGGATTCATCGCCCGAATGTTGCCAGCCTGGCTGCGGCCACGCTGCGGCAGGGCTGATGTACGGCACACGCCGGCGGGGCGAGGGCGGCCGCCTGCGAATGACCCAGCGGCGCCCCGGTGATTGCTCCGGCCTTGAAATCGCCGGACCCGTTCGCAGTTAGCGTGTAGGGGATGCCTTCCATGCTGATGATCTACGACTCCGACGCGTACGCGGTGCTGCACTTCCCGCTGCCAGCCACCGACGACGACGCGCCTTCGCACGCCCGCGGCGGCTACGAGATCGTCGACAAGGCCGGGCGCCGGGAAATCTTCCTGGAGGGGGCGCTCGCCGAGCGCTTCCGTCAGGGGGTGGAGGCGCTGGTGCGCGATGGCGCGCGCTCGAGCGAGGTCTTTGACGACTACATCGAGAGCTTCGGCGGCCTGGCGCAGCATCCGCTGGTGGTGCACTGACGGGCGCTGCCCGTCGTCGCGCCCCATGGTCTGCCCGCAGGTGCCCTGATCGCTCCGGATGCAACTCGTCTGGCTCAAGCGCGACCTGCGCCTGGACGACCATGCGCCACTGCATGCGGCAGCGACGGAGGGCTCAGCCCGGGTGGTGTGGATCATCGAGCCCGAGTGGCTCGCAAGCCCCGAATGCGATCCAAGCCATGTCGAGTTCGCGCTCGGCTGCGTGGCCGCCTTGCGCGAGCGGGGGCTGCCCGTGCAGGTGCGTCAGGGTCCGGCGCTGGCCGTGCTCGATGCGCTGCGCCGCGAGCACCCCTTCAACCGGCTGCTGAGTCACGAGGAGACCGGGCCGATGTGGAGCTACGCGCGCGACCGCGAGGTGGCGCGCTGGTGCCGCGCGCAGGGCGTGACCTGGACGGAGTTCGCGCACACGGGTGTCGTGCGCCGGCTGCGCCAGCGCCAGGGCTGGGCCGGGCGCTGGCAGGCTCGGATGGATGCGCCGGCCGTGCCGACGGTCGAGCCCCGCGGCTGGGCTTCGCCGGCTGGCCTCGTGCTGGCAGAGTTGCCCACCTTGGCGAGCCTGGGCCTGCCGCCACACGGCAAGGTGCTGCAGGCGCCTGGCGAGGCCGAGGCCTGGCACACGCTCGAGGGCTTTGTCGGCGGGCGCGGCCGCGATTACCGGCGCGCGCTCTCCAGCCCACTCACGGCCGAATCGGGCTGCAGCCGGCTCAGCCCGCACCTGGCTTTCGGCACGGTCTCGATGCGGCGCGTGCACCAGGCCACCGAGGCGCGCATCGCCGCGCTCGGGGTGAGCACCTTCCCGGAGGAGCGTGCCTTCGCCCACGCACTGCGCGGGTTTGCGGGCCGGCTGCGCTGGCACTGCCACTTCATGCAAAAGCTCGAGGACGAGCCCGAGATCGAGCTGCGCAACTTCGCCCGCAGCGCCGACGGGCTGCGCCCCGGTGACGACGGCGTGGCGATGACCGACCTGGACCGCGAGCATCTGGCCGCGTGGTGCGAGGGGCGCACGGGCTACCCGATGGTGGATGCGTGCATGCGCAGCCTGAGCGCCACGGGCTGGCTGAACTTTCGCATGCGGGCCATGCTCGTGAGCTTTGCCGCGTACCATCTGTGGCTGCACTGGCGCGAGCCGGGCCTGTGGCTCGCGCGCCAGTTCCTCGATTTCGAGCCCGGCATCCACTGGAGCCAGATGCAGATGCAGTCCGGCACCACCGGCATCAACACGCTGCGCATCTACTCTCCCGCCAAGCAGCTGCGCGACCACGATCCGCAAGGCGAGTTCGTGCGGCGCTGGGTGCCCGAGTGGGGGAGTGACGCCTACCCGGCCCCGATCGTCGACGAGCGCGCGGCCCTGGCCGCTGCCAAGGAGCGGCTCTTCGGGCTGCGACGCACGAGCACCGCGCGTGCGGAGGCCGATGCGATCCAGGAGCGCCACGGCTCGCGCCTGAGCGGCCTGCCGCGCACCGGCGCGCGCCGCGCGGAGCCCGGATCCTTGCGCAAGCGACCGGCCGCCCCTCCTTCGCCGCAGCAGGAGCTCTTCTGATGCCCGGCTCCTCCAGCGAGCGCGGCTTCAAGGGCAACAAGGCGCAGCTGCCCACCAAGCCGTGCGATGCCTGCGGCCGGCCCATGAGCTGGCGCCGCGCGTGGGCGAAGAACTGGGAGCAGGTGAAGTACTGCTCGGACGCCTGCCGGCGCGGGCGCGGATCGGGCAGCGTCGCCGCCGCACCGGCCGCCCCTGGCTCAGCTGTCTCCGGCGCGCCGCAGGGAAAGCGCCGTTGAAGGCTGCTGCCCCCGTCCGCCATCTGGTCGTCGTCCTGGGCGATCAGCTCAACCGCGACGCGAGCGCCTGGGACGGCTTCGATGCCACGCGTGATCTCGCGTGGATGGCCGAGGTGCGGGAGGAGGCCACGCATGTGCGGTCGAGCCAGGTGCGCATCGCGCTCTTCCTGAGCGCCATGCGGCACTTTGCCGAGGGCCTGCGCGCCGACGGCATCCCGCTGGAGTACCGGCAGGGGCATCCTGGAGGCCTGGCCGACGCGCTGCGCGCGACGCTGGCTGCGCACCGCGTCGAGCGCGTGGTGCTGACCGAGCCGGGCGAGTGGCGCGTGCGCGAGGCTCTTGCACAGGCTGCGGCCGAGGCCGGCGTGGTGCTCGAGATCCGCGAGGACCGGCACTTCCTGTGCAGCCGCGCCGAGTTCGAGCGCCATGCGCAGGGCCGCAAGCAGCTGCGCATGGAGTACTACTACCGCGAGATGCGCCAGCGCCACCGCGTGCTGATGGATGGCGACGAGCCGGTGGGCGGACAGTGGAACTTCGACGCCGACAACCGCGAGTCCTTCGGGCGCGAGGGCCCGGGGCTCGTGCCCGCGCCGCTGCGCTTCGAGCCCGATGCGCTCACGCGCGAGGTGATCGCCGACGTGCGCGCGCGCCACGGTGACCACCCAGGCCGGCTCGAGGCCTTCGCGTGGCCCGTCACGCGCGAGCAGGCGCTGCAGGCACTGCAGGATTTCGTCACCCACCGGCTGCGCGACTTCGGCCGCTGGCAGGACGCGATGTGGGGCGGCCAGCCGTGGCTCTACCACGCGCTCATCTCCTCGTCGCTGAACCTCAAGCTGCTCGACCCGCGCGAGGTGGTGGCCGCAGCCGAGGCGGCCTACCGCGCCGGGCACGTGCCCCTGGCCTCGGCCGAAGGCTTCATCCGCCAGGTGCTCGGCTGGCGCGAGTACGTGCGCGGCATCTACTGGCTGCGCATGCCGGGCTACCTGGAGCTCAATGCACTGCAGGCGCACGAGCCGCTGCCGGCTTTCTACTGGAGCGGCCGCACGCCGATGCGCTGCCTGGCCGATGCGATCGGGCAGACGCTCGAGCACGGCTATGCGCACCACATCCAGCGCCTGATGGTCACGGGGCTCTACGCGCTGCTGCTGGGGGTGGAGCCGCGCCAGGTGCACGAGTGGTACCTCTCGGTGTATGTCGACGCGGTGGAGTGGGTGGAGCTGCCCAACACGGTGGGCATGAGCCAGCATGCCGACGCGGACGCGGGCCCGATGGCGAGCAAGCCCTACGTTGCCACCGGCCAGTACATCTCGCGCATGAGCGACCACTGCCGCGGCTGCCGCTTCGACCCCGCCAAGCGCACGGGCGAGCGTGCCTGCCCCTTCACCACGCTCTACTGGGATTTCCTGGCGCGCCACGAGAAGCGCCTGGCCGGCAACCCGCGCATGGCGCTGCAGGTGAAGAACCTGCGCCGCATCGAGCCGGGCGAGCTGCAGGCCATCCGCGAGCGGGCTGCGGCGATCCGGGCCGGGCAGGTGGGCAACGAGGGCTGAAGCGAGGTGAACTCCTTTGCCTTCGAGCCCACCCCCGAGGCTGCCCGCAAGCGGCTCGCGGCCGTGCAGCCTGCCGCCTATGCGCGCACGCGCAACCACCTGGAGGGCGCCGTCACGCGGCTGTCGCCCTACCTCACGCATGGGCTGCTGACGCTGCGCGAGGTCGTCTCGCACCTGCGCGCGCAGCACGGCCTGGACCTGGGCCACAAGCTCGTGCAGGAACTCGGCTGGCGGGCCTGGTGGCACCACGCCTGGCGCCACCGCGGCGAGGCCATCTTCGCATCGCTGCACAGCGGGCCGATGCCCGAGCACGCGTACGCGCGCGAGCTGCCGCCGGACGTGCGACAGGCCCGCAGCGGCGTGCCCGTGGTCGACGAATCGGTGCGCACGCTCTACGCCAGCGGCTACCTGCACAACCACGCGCGCATGTGGCTGGCCTCCTACCTCGTGCACGTACGCCACGTGCACTGGCGCACGGGCGCGGACTGGATGCATGCGCACCTGCTCGATGGCGACCTGGCGAGCAACCACCTGAGCTGGCAGTGGATCGCCGGCACCGGCAGCCACCAGCCCTACCTCTTCAACGCCGACAACGTGGCGCGCTACGCGCCGGAGTCGTGGCACAGCTTCGGCACGGCGGTGGACGCCAGCTACGAGGCGATCGGGGCGCGCGCGGCCGGCGCTCGGCTGCCCTCGGGCGAGCGAGCGGCGCGGCGGGCGGCGCAGCGTGAGCGGGACGGGACGGAGGCTGCACCGGCCACGACCGCATCGCTGTGGGCGGCCGAGGAAGCGGACATCGAGGAACCCGCGCTGAGCCACCATCGGCCGGGCCCGGCCTTGCCGGCGCCCGATGCACAGGCCTTCGCCGGCCGGGAGGTCTGGCTCGTGCACCCGTGGTCGCTCGACGGCCCGCCGCGCGACTTGCCGGCCGGCACGCTCGTGGCGGGCCTGTGGCTCGACGACCACCACGCGCGCTGGCCCTGGAGCCGGCTGCGCTGGGACTTCGTGGGCGCGCGGCTGGACGCCCTCACGCACGCCCAGTGTCGGGGCACGGCGGCCCAGTGGCGCCAGGCGCTGGCCGGCGCCGCGGCGGTGCATGGCTGGAGCGACCCGAACCTGGGTGCGCTCGGACAGGAACTCGGCCTGGCCGCGCGCCCGCCGGCCTTCACCGAGCCGGCCGGGCCGTGCCGCTCCTTCTCGCAGTTCTGGCGCGCGGTGGCCTACGCGGACTGAGCAGAGGCCTCCTCAGGCCCCGGGGGCCTGAAGGCCCGCCACGCTCGGCCGCCGCACCGGGCAGGCCGACTCGAAGGCGCGCGCCGCGCGCAGCACGCGGGCGTCGTCGAACATCGGCCCCACGAGCTGCAGCCCGATGGGCAGGCCGTCGGTGGTCAACCCGCAGGGCACGGTGATGGCCGGCTGCTGCGTGAGGTTGAAGGGGTAGCTGAAGGGCGTCCAGCCGAGCATCGACTCGGGCGTCATGGCCTGCTGACCGGCGGGCCGTGCCTCGAAGGCCGGAACGGCCACGCTGGGCGTGACGAGGAGGTCGAAGCGCTGCATGAACTGGCGCATGTGCGAGCCCAGCGCCCCGCGGCGCAGCTGCAGCCGCTGCAGCTCGAGCACGCTCAGGCGCTCGCCCAGCCGCGCCTGGGCGGCGAAGTCCGGGTCCGTGACGGCCTGCTGCGCCGGGCTGAGCGTGTTCCACAGGGTCCAGCTGCCGGCAAACCACAGCCCGGTGGTGATCTCCAGCGGATCCTCGAAGCCAGGGTCCACCTGCTCCACGTGGGCGCCCTGTGCCTCGAGCAGCCGCACCGCCTGCGCGCAGGCAGCTGCCACCTCGGGGTGCACGTGCTGGGCGTAGCCGAGCGTGGGCGACCACGCCACGCGCAGCCCGCGCACGCCGTCTTCCAGGCCAACCGCGTAGTCGCGCCCGTCGGGGGGCAGGGCGGTCCAGTCGCGCGCGTCGGGCTGGCTCATCACGGTCAGGGCCAGCGCCGCATCGCGCACGCTCATCGTGTGCGGGCCGATGTGCGCCACGGTGCCGAAGGGCGAGAGGGGATAGGCGGGCACGCGGCCGAAGCTGGGCTTGAGGCCCACGTTGCCGCAGAAGGCGGCCGGGATGCGCACGCTGCCTGCGCCGTCGGTGCCCATCGCGATCGGCCCGAGGCCTGCGGCCACCGCGGCGGCCGCGCCCCCGGAGGAACCGCCGGGCGAGCGGGCCGTGTTCCAGGGGTTGCGCGTGAGGCCCGTGCGCGGCGAGTTGGTCTCGCCCTTGCAGCCGAACTCGGGCGTGGCGGTCTTGCCCAGCAGCACGGCGCCGGCCTCGCGCAGCCGCGCGGTGACGGGTGCGTCCACGTCCCAGGGCTGGGCCGCGTCGATGGTGTGGCTGCCGCGCAGCGTGGGCCAGCCGCGCGTGAGGATCAGGTCCTTGATCGAGACCGGCACGCCGTCGAGCGCGCCGCAGGGCTCACCGCGCTGCCAGCGCGCCTGGCTCTGGCCGGCAGCGGCCAGCGCCTCCTCGTGGGCCACGTGCGTGAAGGCGAGCAGCACCGGGTTGAGCCGGTCGATGCGCGCGAGCACCGCGCGCGTGGCCTCCACCGGGGAAGCCTGGCCGCTGCGGTAGAGGGCCAGGAGTTCGTGGGCGCTGCAGTCGGCGAGGTCGGTGGGGGTCATGCGGCTGTCCTGGCAGTTGGCGCGCGCCCTTCACCGCCCGAGCAGGTGCGCCAGCGGGATGTGCAGCCGCTCGGTCCAGGCGCGCTCGTGGTGGCCTGCGCCCTCGAAGACTCGGGTGTCGAAGGTCGGCGCGCCGAAGCCCTTCTCTCGCATCAGCGCGTCCACCCGCTCCTGGGCCTGGTCGTAGAGCGCGTCGAGCTCGGCCGTGCCTCGGTCCATGTAGAGGCGGTGGCGCCCGGGCGGCGGCAGGTGCTGGCGCAGGTAGGCCAGCGCCGCCGCAGGCACCTCGGCGTTGCGCTCGAAGTATCCGATCCAGTGCGTGGACAGGCACGCCGCGCCGCCGAAGACCTGCGGGTGCTCGGTCAGCGCGTACAGCGAGATGAGGCCGCCCATGCTCGAGCCCGCGATGAAGGTGTCTCCCGGCTCCGTGGCGGGGCGAAAGCGGGCGTCGATGGCGGGCTTGAGTTCTTCCACCAGGAAGCGCAGGTAGGCGTCCGAGCGCACCGGCCCCATCGCCGCGCGCTGCAGCAGCACGTCGCGCGCGGGCCCTGGGGCGAGGTGGTCCACGAAGCGCTGCGGGAAGTACTCGGCAAAGCGCGTGGGCCCGGTGTTCCACACCCCCACCACGATGAAGGGCCGGATCTGGCCGGCGGCCATCAGCCGCGCGGCCACCGTCTGCACGTTCCAGGCCTGCTTGTTCCAGGTCGTGCGCGCGTCGTAGAGCATCTGCCCGTCGTGCATGTAGAGCACGGCGTGGCGGCCGTCGGCAGCGAAGCCTTCGGGCAGCCACACGTCCACGTGGCGCGCGGCCACGTGCTGCGAGGCGAAATCGGCCAGGCGCACGAGGCGGCCGGTTTCCACGCCGGGCAGCGCCGGCGCTGCAGGTGCGGCAGGTGTCATTGCCGTGGACGGCGCCAGGGCGGCGCCTCCCAGCAGCGCGGCACCCGCCTGCAGCAGGCACCGCCTCGCGGCGCTGGGCAAGTCAGCTCTCGGCCGTGAAGCCGATGGCCTTGACGATCGGGCCCCAGCGCTCGGTGTCGGCCTTGAGCAGCGCAGCCAGCTCCGCCGGCGTGGAGGACTTGGCCTCCAGCCCCATCAGGGCCAGCCCGTCGACCGTCTCCTTGTCGGCCAGCGCCGCGCGCAGCGCCGCGTTGGCCCGCTGCACCACGTCCGCCGGCGCCTTGCCCGGCAGGTAGAAGCCGAACCACTCGCTGAAGGCCATGTCGCGCAGGCCCTGCTCCACCATCGTGGGCGTGTTGGGCGCAAAGCGGCTGCGGGTGGCCCCGGTGGAGGCCAGCAGCCGGCACTTGCCCGCCGCCACGTGCTGCGTGAATTCGCCGATCGGCCCGGAGACGGCCTGGATCTGCCCGCCGATCATCTCCAGGATCGCCGGCTGCGTGCCGCGGTAAGGCACGTGCTTGAGATCCACGCCGGCGCTGCGCCCGAGCAGCACGCCGATGAAGTGCGGTACCGAGCCTGCCGCGGGCGAGCCGAAGTTGGCCTGCGCGGGGTTGGCCTTGCACCAGGCCAGGAACTCGGCGATGTTGCGCACCGACTCCGGCACCGCCGGGCCCACGGCAAAGCCGAAATCGAAGGTGCAGCCCAGCGTGACGGGGCTGAGGTCGGCCACCGGGTCGTAGGGCAGGCGGCGGTAGATGTGGGGGTAGACACCCAGCATCGACATCGGCGTCTGCAGGATCGTCGCGCCATCGGGGGCCATCGTGCGCACGCCCTGGATGGCGATCTGCCCACCGGCGCCAGTGCGGTTTTCCACCACGACGCTGCGCCCGTAGCCCGGGGCCATCTTGGCTGCCACGCGGCGGCAGATCGTGTCGGAGGTGCCACCCGGTGGAAATCCGGTGATGATCTTCACCGTCTCGAACGGCGTCTGCGCGAAGGCCTGCGGCCCGGCTCCCAGGAGCGTGGTGGCGGCAACGGACTGCAGCAGGGTGCGGCGGCTCAGTGTCATGGCGTATCCCCGGGAAGCGTGACGTGAAGACGCGCAGGATAGCCCGAGTCGACGCCCCTTGCGACGTCCGGGATTGCACCGTCGGGCACGGACGCGGCGCGCCCGCGACCCAGTCTCCCGCCCGGACGAATTGCCCGCCCTTCGGTCCCTTCATCGGTGATTCGCCGCCCAGCCAGGCGGGCAAGACTCGGGAGCCCGGTTCATTTTCGAGCCGGGAAGCCGACCCCACCCCATGAACCCCGCACTCGCCGAGCCACTCGCGGGTCCGCACCTGGATGCCAGCGCGGACGCGCCGTCGCGCCTGGCCGACCCGGTCGAGCTCGCGCGTGCACAAGCTGCGGCCTTCAAGCGGCTGCTCGAGGTGCAGGCCGCTCTCGTCGATGCCCGGTCGCACCGGCAGGCGGCCGCGCGGCTGGTGGAGCGGCTGGCGCAACTGCTGCGCTACGACGAGGTGGCGGTGGCCTTCCTCCAGGGCGGACGCCTGCAGGGCGTGGTGCGCTCCGGAGGCGCCCCTGGCGACCCCAGCCTGCCCGAGGTGCGCGAGATGCTGGCGGTGATGCACGAGTCGCTGGACCAGCGCGCCTCGGTGGCCACGCCCGCGCCGCTGTCCGAGGCCCTGCCCCGTATCCGGGCGGCCCAGGACCGGATGCTCGACGAGCGCGGCGGATCGGTGGCCTGCGTGCTGCTGAGCCGCCCGGCCGACGAGGGCAGCGATGCCTCCCGTCCGCGCGAGCCCGCCGGGGTCATCTGCGTGCGACGCCACGGCCCCCAGGCGCGCCGCATCGGTTCGCGCGAGATCGCCTGGCTGGAGCATGCGGCGGCCTTCGCCTCGCCCGTCCTGGGCTTGCTGGCCGAGCGCGAGCGCAGCCTGCGCTGGCGGCTGCTGCAGCGCTGGGCGAGCCTGCCGGGCGCCCGGCACCGGCGGCTGCAGGCCGCGTGCGCGGGGGCAGGCGCGCTGGCGCTCGCCACCCTGCTGCTGTGGCCCATGGCGCATGAGGTCGGCGGGCGCGCGCGCGTGGAAGGCGCGGTGCAGCGCGTGATGGTGGCGCCGGCTGCCGGCTTCCTGAAGCAGGCCCATGTGCGGCCGGGCGACACGGTCAAGGCGGGCCAGCTGCTGGTGGAGCTGGCCGAGGAAGACCTGCTGCTCGAGCGCGAGCGGCTGGCAAGCCAGTCCGTGCAGTTCGAAAGTGCCCTGGCCGAGGCCAACGCCAAATCCGACCGGGCCCAGGTCATGATCCAGCTCGCGCGGCTGCAGCAGGCGCACGCGCAGCTCGCCCTCGTGCAGTCGCAGCTCGAGCGCATCCGGCTGCACGCGCCCTTCGACGCAGTGATCGTGCAGGGCGACCTCAGCCAGCGGCTGGGCGCGCCCCTCAAGGAGGGCGAGGAGCTGCTCACGCTTGCGCCCGTGGGGCGCTACCGTGTGATCGTCGAGGTCGACGAGCACGATATCACGCGTGTGCAGCAGGGGCAGGGTGGCACGCTCGCGCTGGCAGCGCTGCCCTGGAAGACGCTGGCGCTGACGGTACGCCACGTCTCGCCGATGGCCACCACCGTGGAAGGCCGCAACGTCTTCGAGGTCGAGGCCGAGGTGTCGGACCCGCCGGCTGAACTGAGGCCCGGGCTGTCGGGCAGCGGCCGGGTCGAGATCGGGCAGCGCGCACTGCTCGTGGGCTGGGGCGCCGATCTGGCCCGGACCCTTCGCCGTGCCTGGTGGAAGCTGTGGGGATGAACTCGGAATTCGCGCCGGCCACGCAGGCCGCAGCCGAGGCGCCGCTGTTGTCGGAGCAGTGGTTTCGCGTGGCCGAGCTCAGGCCGCGCCTGAACGCAGGAGTCGCCGCCGAGCGCGTGCTCTACCGCGGCACGCCCTGGATGGTCATGGCCTCGCCCGACGGACGCCGGCGGGTGCGGCTGAACCTGGCGGCCTACGCGCTCGTGGGGCGCTGCACGGGCCGGAACACGCTGCAGCAGCTGTGGGAGCTGCTGCTGCAGGAGCGCCAGGACGATGCGCCGACACAAGACGAGATCGTGCTGCAGGTGATGCACCTGTACCGGGAAGGCTTCCTCGCCTTCGACCGGGAGCCCGACTTCGGCGTCATGGCGCCGCTGGAGCCGGGCACGCCGCGGCCCTCGCCTGCGGCCCGCAACTCGCTGCTCGCCTGGCGCATCCCGCTGGGCAGCCCGCAGCGCGGGCTCGAGCCGCTGCTGCCGCTGGGCCGGCTGCTGTTCAGCCGTGGCGGTGCCGTCGCCTTTGCGGTGCTGATGGCGCTGGGTGTGGCGGCGGCCTGGCGCGAGGCCGGCCTCGTGTCGGAGTTTGCCTCGCGCTGGCTGCACACACCGCACGTGATGCTGCTGACCTGGATCGCGTTTCCGGTGCTCAAGCTGCTCCACGAGGGCGCGCATGCGCTGGCGGTGCGCCGCTTTGGCGGGCAGGTGCCGGAGTGGGGCGTGACGCTGATGGTGTTCACGCCCGTGCCTTACGTGGACGCCAGCGCGGCGGACGGCTTTTCCGAGCCCCGGCACCGCTTTGCGGTGAGCGCAGCCGGCGCCGCGGTGGAACTCGCGCTCGCAGCGCTGGCCTTGCTGGCGGCGTCACAGCTCCAGCCCGGCGTGCTGCGCGACCTGATGCTCGCCATCTTCGTGCTCGGTGCGCTGACCTCGCTCTTCATCAACGCCAACCCGCTGCTGCGCTTCGACGGCTACCACGCGCTCACCGATGCGCTGCAGCTGCCCAACCTGGGCACGCGCAGCGCCCGCCACTGGCTGCGCCTGCTGCGCCGCAGCCTGGGCCTGCCCGCCGGCGAGGCGCTGCAGCCTGCGCCGGGCGAGCTGGCCTGGTGGTGGGGCTACGCGCCTGCCTCGCTGGTGTGCCGGGTGGTGCTGTCGGTGGGCATCGTGGCCTGGATCGGCGCCCAGCACTTCTGGCTGGGGTGGCTGGTGGCCTTGATGCTGGGCTGGAGCATGCTGGCGCTGCCGTTGCTGCGCGCCGTGCGGTTCCTGTGGGGGCTGCAGCTCGACGCCGAGCAGGCGCGTCGCGGCCGCACCCGGGGCGCGCTGGCTGCCGCAGCGGCGCTGGCGCTGCTGCTGGCCGTGCCGCTGC
>CAILKA010000428.1 GCA_903834645.1 uncultured beta proteobacterium | reverse complement strand
TGCTTGATGTGTGCCCACCACCACTCCAGGCCGGTGGCGTTGATGTCGGTCCGGAAGACGAAGGGCAGCCAGCCCAGGTGGATCGAGAAGAACAGGATGAAGATGACGCCGGTGAAGAAGGTCGGCAGCGAGAAGCCGATGAAGGCCACCGTGCTGGCGATGCGGTCGAACCAGGAGTAGGGCTTCACGGCGGCGAGCACGCCCACCGGCAGCGCCACGAGCAGAGCCAGCACCTGGGAGGCGCCGATGACGGCAATCGTCACGGGCAGGCGCTGCCAGATGAGCGTGTCGACGTTGATGCGGCTGACGAAGGAGAAACCCCAGTCGCCCTTGAGCATCGAGGTGAACCAGTGCAGGTAGCGCTGCCACACCGGGTCGTCCAGGCCCAGGCTCGCGCGCAGGGCCATCCGCACATCAGGCGGCACGTTCGGGTTCGTGGCCAGCTCCTCGAACGGGTCGCCCGGAGCGAGCGCGAGCACCGTGAACAGCACCACGCTGATGCCCAACAGGCTGGGAATCGCGATCAGCAGGCGACGCAGGACGTAGGAACCCAAGATCCGGATCCGATCGAGTGAAAACGTTCAGCACGCACGGAGCAAGTTCCGCACCAGGACGTCCATCCTGGTGCGGAACCGGTGCGGCGGCCTGAACCGGTCAGGCTTCCTTGTACCAGTGCGCCAGGGCCCAGGTGTCGTTGTCCCAGCCAGACAGGTGTGCCACCACCTTGGTGCCCGCAGCCGACACGCGCGGACGGAACACCACCGGGATGACGTATCCGTCGCCGCACACCAGGTCGTTCATGCGGATGAACATCGCAGCCCGCTTGACCGGATCGAGCTCCGCCTGGGCATCCTTGTGGGCCTTGTCGAAGTCGTCGTTGCGCCAGCGCAGCCCATTGCGGCCGGCCCACTTGTTGGCCTTCGTCGCCAGCTCCCACGAGCAGAACTGCTCCATGAAGACCTGCGGGTCGGGCTGGGTCATCGTGGTCGTGTACATCTGGATGTCGGTCCAGAACTTCTGGTAGGTGTCCGGGTTGGCGAAATCGCCGCCGAAGAACACCGCCGCCGTCACGCTCTTGAGCTCCAGATCGATGCCGGCCTTGGTGCAGGCGTCCTTGTAGATGGCCTGCGTCTTCTGCCGGGGCTGGTTCACCGAAGTCTGATAGACGAACTTCAGCTTCACGTTGCCCTTGGCACGGATGCCGTCGGCACCGCGCCGCCAGCCGGCTGCGTCCAGGATCTGGTTGGCCTTGTCGATGTTGAACTCGAACTTCATGTTCGGGCTGCGGAAGCGCGGCGGGTTGTTCAGGAAGTTGGCCGTGGCCACCCCCGTGCGCCCGTAGATGAAGTCCATCACGCTCTTGCGGTCCAGCAGCAGGCCCATGGCGTCGCGAACCGCCTTGTCCTGGAAGGCCGGATGACGCGTCTTGGTGTTGCCGCGCTCGCCTTCCACCTCGGTCCAGGGGTCGGTGTAGTTCAGCGAGACGAACTCGATGTTGCCGCCGGCCACGATGGTGACCTTGCCGCGCGCCCCGGGTGCCGACTCCATGCGCTTGAGGATCTCGTCCTCGACCTGCAGGTTCCAGGCGTAGTCGTACTCGCCGGTCTGCAGCACCGCGCGCGCCGCGGAGATGGCGTCGCCCCCGCCCTTGACCTCGATGGCGTCGAAGTGGGGCCGGTTGGCGATGTGGTAATTCGGATTCGCGTCAGCCAGGATCAGGTCGCCCGGCCTGAAGTCCTTGAACCTGTACGGGCCCGTGCCCACCGGCTTGAGGTTGGCCGGCGCCTCGCGCGACTTCGCGCCCATGAAGGCTCCGAAGACATGCTTCGGGATGATCATCCCGCTCGTGCCGACGAAGGGCTCGGCCCAGAACGGGGTCGGCTTCGGGAAAGTGACGCGCACGGTGTGCGAGTCGACCTTCGCGACCGTGATGTCGCGGTAGGTGGCGATGTTGGAGGCTGCCGTGGCGGGGTCCTTGCAGAACTCCCAGTTGAACACCACGTCGTCGGCCGTGAAGGGCTGACCGTCGTGCCAGGTCACGCCGCGCTTGAGCTTCCACGTCACCGACCGGCCGTCAGCCGACAGGCCGCCGTTTTCGCGAGAGGGAATCTCTGCTGCGAGTTGCGGCACCAGGATGCCATCGGCGTCCCAGCCGGCCAGCGGCTCGTAGAAGATCCGGGTGGCGTCCTGCTCCTTCGTGCCCGTGGCCCAGTGCGGGTTCAGGTGCACGGCACCCTGCCACCACAGCAGCTTGAGCGTGCCGCCTCCGCCGCGGCGGGTAGGCTTGTAGGTCAACTGAGCCTGCGCGTTGGCCACCCCGTGGTGCATCAGCATCATCGAAGCCATCGGCGCGGTGAGGCCGGCGCCCACCATTGTCTGGATGAAGCTGCGCCGGGGGAGCTTGCCCTCGCGCACGTTCTCGATCAGGCGACGGATCTCGCGTTCCTTCATGGCAATCCTCAGCGTGATGGACGAACCCGGACCGCGGGCCTGAGGGCCCGGAAACCGGAAAGGCGCCATGCTAGCGGCACTTTTCGGGGTCGATATCCGGGTACGCCCGGAGCACAGGCGGCGCGAAGGGGCTTGGGCGCGCCCGGAGCCCCTAGACGATGCGCTCGCCCGGATGCGTGATCTTGCGCATCGGCTCGAAGCGCGGGCTCGGGGCCAGAAGCGGGTGCGTGGCGGCACCGCCGTCCCAGTGCGGGTCGTCGATGCCCTCGAACACCTCGCGCAGGCGCTCGCCCCAGGTGTTGCGGATCATGCGGAAGTAGGGGTTGTGCTCGTCGATGCACACCACGCGCTCGCTGCGCAAGGTGTCCGCCTCGTAGACGAGCAGGTCCAGCGGCAGCCCCACCGTGAGGTTGGACTTGAGCGTCGAGTCCATCGACACGAGGGCGCACTTGGCCGCCTCGTCCAGCGGCGTGGTGGGGGTGAGCACGCGGTCGAGGATCGGCTTGCCGTACTTGCTCTCGCCGATCTGGAAGAAGCAGGTCTCGCGCGTGGCCTCGATGAAGTTGCCCGCCGAGTAGACGAGGAACATGCGCATGGCCTCGCCGCGGATCTGGCCGCCCAGGATCATGCTCGTGTGGAAATCCACACCGGCTGCGCGCAGTGCCGGGCCGTCCTGCTCGTGGACGCGGCGCACGGCGCTGCCGAGCACGCGCGCGGCGTCGAACATGCTCGGCGCGTTCCAGATCGTGAGCGGCTCCTCGCCGGCACCGCGCTCCAGGCGCTCCACCTGCAGGATCTCCCGCACGCTTTGGCTGATCGAGAGGTTGCCTGCCGAGAGCATCACCATGAAGCGGTCGCCCGGGCGCTCGTAGACCATCATCTTGCGAAAGGTGCTGATCTGGTCGAGCCCCGCGTTGGTGCGCGAGTCCGACAGGAACACGAGGCCGGCGTTCAGGCGGATGCCCACGCAGTAGGTCATGGCTGGGGGTCTTCTCTGAGGTTCTTGAGGCGGTACAGGGCGTCCAGCGCCTCGCGGGGCGACAGCCTATCAGGCTCGAGCGCGTCCAGCGCTGCCTCCACCGCACTCGGGGCGGACGCGGCTACGGCGGGGGGCGCAGGGGCCGCGAACAGGTCCACCTGCGCCGAATCCGCACGCGACTGGGCTTCGAGCGCCTCCAGGGCGGCGGCGGCCTGGCGGATGATGGCCACGGGCAACCCCGCCAGGCGCGCCACCTGCACGCCGTGGCTGCGGCTCGCGGGGCCGGGCTCGATCTGGTGCAGGAAGACGATGTCGTGGCCGCTCTCCACGGCACCCACGTGCACGTTCACCGCGCGATCGTGGCGCGCAGGCAAGGCCGTGAGCTCGAAGTAGTGCGTGGCAAACAGCGTGAAGGCGCGCGTGCGGTCGTGCAGGTGGGTGGCGATCGCCCCGGCCAGCGCCAGGCCGTCGAAGGTGCTGGTGCCGCGGCCGATCTCGTCCATCAGCACCAGGCTCTGGTCGGTGGCGCCGTGCACGATGGCCGCGGCCTCGGTCATCTCGAGCATGAAGGTGGACTGCGCATTGGCCAGATCGTCGGCCGCGCCGATGCGGGTGTGGATGGCGTCCACGGGCCCGAGCCGACAGGCGGTGGCGGGCACGAAGGAGCCCATCGAGGCCAGCAGCACGGCCAGCGCCACCTGGCGCATGAAGGTGCTCTTGCCACCCATGTTCGGGCCGGTGATCACGAGCATGCGCGTGCGCGCATCGAGCCGGCAGTCGTTGGCGATGAAGGCCGCGCCGGTCGTCTCGCGCAGCCGTTGCTCCACCACCGGGTGGCGCCCCTGCTCGATCTCGATGCAGGGGTAGGGCACGAAGACCGGCCGGCACCAGCCGAGCGTGGTGGCGCGCTCGGTGAGTGCGGCCAGCGTGTCCAAAGTGGCCAGGGCGCGGCCCGCCTCGGCCAGCACGGCCAGATGCGGCTGCAAGGCGTCGAGCGCCTGCTCGTAGAGCCACTTCTCGCGCGCCAGGGCCCGCTCCTGCGCCGATAGGGCCTTGTCCTCGAAGGCCTTGAGCTCGGGCGTGATGTAGCGCTCGGCGTTTTTCAGCGTCTGGCGCCGCTGGTAGTCGGCGGGCACGCGGTCCAGGCCGGAGCTCGTCACCTCGATGTAGAAGCCGTGCACCCGGTTGAACTGCACGCGCAGGTTGCCGATGCCGGTGCGGGTGCGCTCGCGCTGCTCGAGGTCGAGCAGGAAGGCGTCGCAGTTCGTGGCGATGCCGCGCAGCGCGTCGAGCTCGGTGTCGAACCCGGGCGCGATCACCCCGCCGTCGCGCAGCAGCGCGGCCGGCTGCTCGGCAATTGCCGCCAGCGGAGCGGCCACGGCCGGGTCGGGTGCAAGGCTTGCCCGCAGCGCATCGAGCAGCGCGGTGCCGTCGGGAACGGTCTGGCGCAGGGCGGGCAGCAGCAGGAGGGTGTCGCGCAGCCCCGCGAGCTCGCGCGGGCGCACCTGGCGCAGCGCGATGCGCGCCGTGATGCGCTCCACGTCGCTCACGTGGCGCAGCGCCTCGCGCAACCGCTCGAAGCCGGCATCGGCCAGGCGCGCGAGCGAGTCGTGGCGCGCGCTGGCGTGCATGCGCTCGCGCGGCGGGTGCGTTAGCCAGTGGCGCAGCAGCCGGCTGCCCATGCCCGTGCGGCAGGTGTC
>CAILKA010000427.1 GCA_903834645.1 uncultured beta proteobacterium | reverse complement strand
GGCCGCGGGGTGGGCGTGGGCCGCCTCCTGGGATTGTTCGCGGCCCCGCCCGGATCGGGCACGGCAGCGTCCTGCTCCGGCGACCTGATCATGGGCGCCTCGGGAATGATCTGCGCGAAAAAGCCACCCGGGCCGGGCCGTCGCGCCTGGCGCGACATGCGACCCTAGTGTGGGCACGGTCAAGGTTTGAAGATGCAGCCATTGGGTACAACTGCTGAAGCGCCATCGACAGCGCCCGCTCGCCCCGACAGAGCCGCGCATCAAGGCGGCTGCTACGGCGACAGGCCGTATGCACCACGACTGCGGTGGGTGGCTGTGGGGTGGCTGGGCTGGTGCATGGCAGCGGCGTCCGCTCAAGGAGTCGAGCCGGGGATGTGGCAGGTGTGGGTCTCCGCATCACCCGATCGACCCCAAGGCGCGCCGCAGGCCGAGTACTGCCTGCGCGGCAACCTGGCGCGCGACCTCATGCTGTACGGCGGCGAGACGCCGGGTGACAGCACCTGCCGCGCACGTGGCGTGCGCTCCAGTGCCGGGCCCGCCTTCGAATTCACGCTCGAGTGCCCCGGCATCGGGCCGATGGCGGTACAGGTGCAGCAGCCCGATCGCAGTCGATTCTCCGCTCGCCTCGCCCGCTCGCCCAGCCATCCCCGGTTGCCCGGTCCGGTGCATGTGCACGGCATGCGGGTGGGAGTCTGCCCGCGATGAGCTGGCGCTCACGACCCCTAGGCCAAGCCACCTGGCGCCGGGGTGTCGCGGCAGTGGTGGTGGCTGCCCTGGTGCAGCCCGCTCATGCGGGGCTCTCGTTCAGCCAGATTCCGCCGGCTTCCGTTCGCCCGCCCGCACCGAACGTCATCGTCACGCTGGACGACTCGAACTCGATGACGGTCGTGGTGGCCTTCGACTCCACCCAGACGTATCCGGTGCCGCTGGACCACGCGGGAAACTGGCTGGACCCCAACCTGATGGACCCGGCCTGGACAGCGCTGTACCACGAGACCTGGATGGACGGGTACAAGCTTGGCCTGACCAACGACACGCAGCAGGCAAACCTGTGGAACGGCACGATCAATGGGTCCGCGAGCGCGTCGCTCAACCCCTACGTGACCGCCTACAAGGCCTTGGCCGCCAGCCAGCGCCCCGCCTACCTGCGCTGGTTCGGCTTCTACCGGACACGGCTGATGGCCATGCGCGCGAGCGTCATGAACACCTTCAACGTCACGTCCATTCCCGATGGCCAGATTCGTCTGGCCTGGCAGGGTCTCATTGCCTCGTGCCGCAGCGGCTTCGGGCCAAGCTCGGGCTGCAGCGCCGGCGGCACGACACTCAACAACGGGATGTGGCCGCTGGACAACGTCACGGACGGGCGTAACCACCGAGCCAACTTCTTCCGCTGGGTGCAAGGCCTGCCCAATGCGCTGAGCACCCCCACGCGCAGCGCGTACGTGCAGGCCGGCGAGTACCTGCGCCAGACCGGGCTCGACAGCCCCTGGGCGCATCTGCCAGGCAAGACCCAGCTACCCGAGCTGGCGTGCCGCAGAGCCTACCAGGTGCTCTTCACCGATGGTGAATGGACCGGAGGTTCGGCCTGGGACGCATACGAGAACGTCAATGCCTCGCTGTACACGGTCGACGACGACAATGTCGACAGGACCTTGCCCGACAACACCGCTTACGCCCAACAGCGGCCTTATCGGGGAGGGACGGCCGGCGGCTCGGGTTCCCTGGCCGACATTGCGTTCAAGTACTGGGCGACCGACCTGCAGACGGGCTCGAACTTCGGCAACGACATACGCCCACTGATGCCCGTACCCACCAGCCAGACTTTCGGCGCGGCGACCGTGGAGCCCTACTGGAATCCGGCCAACAACCCGGCGACCTGGCAGCATCTGGTGACGTTTGCGATCGGATTTGGCAGTGCCGCCAACATTGCCTCCCCGAACTGGGAAGGCTCCACTTTCGCGGGATCGGACTTCGCGAAGATCGTTGATGGCACGACCAATTGGCCGAACATCGCCAGCGCGGCAGGCAAGCGCGCGGATCTCTGGCATGCCGCCGTCAACTCGCGCGGACGCATGTTTGCCGCCACCGACCAGCAGGGCCTGGACGACGCATTCAAGGCGATCCTCGGGGAGATCGCCTCGCAAAACGTCGCCGCCGGCGGAGCCGCCAGTTCGTTCCTGGTGTCGGGCACCCAGTTTCGACTGGTGCGCGCGGGCTACAGCTCCGAGCCCAGCCTGCGCGGCACGCTCGAGGGCTACGGCCTGGACAGTACTGGCGCGCTCTCGAACTCCCCCAGCTGGAACGCCCAGTCCACGCTGGCCGCGGTGGCCCACGGCAGCCGGGTGGTACTGACCGCCAGCAGCCCGTCGGCCGGGGCGGCCTTTCGCTGGGACAACTTGAGCACCTGGCAGAAGGGTACGCTCAACCTGTCAGCCAGCGGCAGCACCGACAGCCGCGGCTCCACCCGGGTGGACTACCTGCGCGGCGACGCCTCGAACGAGGCCAGCACGGCCAACCCGTCGGGCGTTTTCCGTGGGCGCCAGGGCGGCTTGCTGGGCACGATCGTCAACGCCGAGCCCAAGGTGGTCGCCGCGCCGCGCGCGGGCTACACCTTCGGCGCCTACCCGGCCTTTCGCACCGCCAACCTGACCCGCACGCCCGTGGCCTACTTGGGCGCCAACGACGGCATGCTCCACGGCTTCAACACCCTTACCGGGGCGCCGGTGCTCAGCTATGTCCCGCGCGGCGTCTACCCGAGCCTGCCCGCCTACACCAACCCGCAGCACGTGCACCGCATGTACGTCGACGGCCCGCTGATCACCGCCGACTGGCTCGACGGGACCACCTGGCGCACGCTGCTCGTGGGTGCGCTGGGCGCAGGCGGCCGCGGCTTCTTCGGGCTGGAAGTGACGAACCCCACGGACTTCACCGAGGCCAAGGCCAGCACCGTCGTGCGCTTCGACTACACGGCCCCGCCCGTGGGCCACGCCTCCCTTGAGGCCTTCGTCACCGAGTCTGGCTCCTCCGGCATGATGGGCGAGATGGCCACCGACCTCGGCCACATCGTCACCGACCCCGCGCGCGATGCTTTCCTCGGGCGCAACCTGCAGGTCTCGCGCATGAAGAACGGCAAGTGGGCGCTGCTGCTGGGCAACGGCGTCAACAGCGTCAACGAGCGCGCCGTGCTCTACGTGCTGTACCTGGACGGCTCGGGCTTCAAGAAGCTCATCACGCAAGACACCACTGGCCTGGGCAACGGGCTCTCCACGCCGCTGCCCGTGGACCTGGACAACGACGGCCTGGTGGACTTCGCCTACGCGGGCGACATGCTCGGGCGCATGTGGAAGTTCGACCTCTCCTCCAGCGCCGAGGCCAACTGGAAGGTGGCGCAGGCCAGCAGCG
>CAILKA010000426.1 GCA_903834645.1 uncultured beta proteobacterium | reverse complement strand
CTTCGCGGGCCCGGGCCTCGGTCTCTTCCTGCCGCAGCGCCTCAATGGTGCGCCGCAGCGCGCGCAGCGGCAGGTGGTACAGGGCCGAGAAGATCACCGCCGCCAGGGCCAGCGCGCCCAGCGCCACCAGGCCCGTGGCCTGCAGCACCGGCCGCAGGGACCGCTCGACCCTGACCTCGCCGACGGGCCCTTGCGGCCCCAGCAGCACAGCCCGGCGAGTCAGCAGTGGGCCGGCGACCGCAGGGCCGCTGGCGGACACCACGCGACCGTCGGAGTCCAGCACACTGCGGCGCTCGGGCAAGACGCCCGGCGCGAGATCGGCCTCGATCAGGCCCTCGATGTCGCGCCGCCAGTCCTCACCCGACCGCACGATGACTTGGGTGAGAAAAGCGGCATGCAGGCGGGCCGCCACCACGCTTTCGCGCTGCTCGGCCTGGCGGGTCAGCCAGAAGTACCCCAGCGGCACACCCGCGGCCACCAGCAGCGAGACCAGCAGCGCGAAGACGAGCAACCAGCGTGCACCGCGCGACTGCGCCCGCCAGTGCGGTTCCGGGCGCGGCGACGGGCTGGCGGCATCGGTGGCCGGTGCCATCCGCTTCAGGGCTTGGAGCCCTTCACTTGGTCATCGAGCATCGCGATACCGATGTAGCCGATGGCATTGCGATGGGTCGCCACCAGGCGCCGCATCTCGGCCTCGGCCGAGGTGACGCGCGGCGGCAGTCCCTTGCCGGTGAAGATGTTCTGCGACCAGATCGCACGCACATTGGCCACGCTGCGGCCCAGCCACTGCTGGCTGAACGCCGGCCGCAGCGCGTGCTCCTCCGGCAGGTCCAGCGCGAAGGCCGGCGAACCATCCGGCCAGGAACGGATCGCGCCGGTGTAGAGCCGTCGAACGAATTCCGGGGTCACCGCATGCGGGTTGTCCGGGTGGACAATGACCGCCACGTCCGCCGGGCGCGCCTGCACCGGCGCCAGCGGCAGCAGCAGGCCCGTCACCAGCAGCCGGCGGCGCGGGTGGCAGACATCCGGGAGGCCGGCCTGAGGGATCGAGAGGGGGCGGCGGGCCATCTCAGAACGCCCCCGTGTAGCTGACCGACAGCATCCGGCGGCTGCCCACCGTGATGTTGGGCGAGAGGTCCCGCGAGTCCTCGAGCTGCGCCTTCCAGGCGCGGCCCGGCGCGACGTCCCAGCGCACCACCACCGAGTTCATCTGCGTGCGCTCGACCGACGTGGCCAACTCATTGGGTAACTGCTGGTATCGGGCGTGCGTGAAGACCACCTGGAACTCGCCGATGCGGTGGCCTGCGGCCAGCATCCAGCCCTTGTCGCGACCCCACTCCTGGCTGCGGTCGCCGTAGAAGAACTCCGCGTGCAGGATCCAGGGGCCGGGCTCGGCCATCAGGGCGACGGTGCTGATCCGCATCGGCACGGGCGTCTCCCACTGGCCCTGCGGCTCTTCCGGGTACGCCGGGTAGAAATAGCGGTTGCTGGTACGAGCCGCCACCGTGGCCGCACGCAGCTTCACCTCGCGCCACGCGAGCTCCAGCTCCATCCCGCGGAT
>CAILKA010000425.1 GCA_903834645.1 uncultured beta proteobacterium | reverse complement strand
CCCTTCGACGAGATCGCCGTCGAAGAGGCGGTGCGGCTCAAGGAGAAGGGTGTGGTCACCGAGGTGATCGCCGTCTCGTGCGGCCTGACGGCCTGCCAGGAGACGCTGCGCACGGCCATGGCCATCGGGGCCGACCGGGCGATCCTGGTGGAGACCGATGCCGAACTGCAGCCACTGGCCGTGGCCAAGCTGCTCAAGGCCCTGGTGGACAAGGAAGCCCCGGGCCTCGTGATCCTGGGCAAGCAGGCCATCGACGACGACTGCAACCAGACCGGGCAGATGCTCGCGGCGCTGGCCAACCTGCCGCAGGCCACCTTCGCGAGCAAGGTGGAAGTGGCCGACGGCCACGCCTCGGTCACGCGCGAGGTCGACGGCGGCCTGGAGACGGTGCGGCTGAAGCTGCCGGCGGTGGTCACCACCGACCTGCGCCTGAACGAGCCGCGCTACGTCACCCTGCCCAACATCATGAAGGCCAAGAAGAAGCAGCTCGACGTGCTCAAGCCGGCGGACCTGGGGGTGGACGTGACGCCGCGCATCCGCACGCTCAAGGTGTCCGAGCCCCCGAAGCGCGGGGCCGGCGTCAAGGTGCCCGACGTGGCCACGCTCGTGGCCAAGCTCAAGAACGAAGCCAAGGTGATCTGAGATGGCCGCACTCGTCATTGCCGAACACGACCACGCCTCAATCAAGGGCGCGACGCTCAACACCGTGACCGCCGCCGCGCAGTGCGGCGGGGAAGTCCATGTGCTGGTGGCCGGCTCGGGCGCCTCTGCGGCGGCGCAGCAGGCGGCTGGCATTGCCGGTGTGGCCAAGGTCCTGCATGCCGACTCGCCGGCGCTGGCACACGCGTTGGCCGAGAACCTGGCCGAGCAGGTCCTCGCGCTGGCCTCTGGCTACTCGCACATCCTCTTTGCCGCGACGGCCGGGGGCAAGAACGTGGCGCCGCGCGTGGCCGCACGGCTCGATGTGGCGCAGGTGAGCGACGTGACCAAGGTCATCTCGGCCGACACCTTCGAGCGCCCCATCTACGCGGGCAACGCCATTGCCACCGTGCAGAGCACGGATGCTGTGAAGGTGATCACGGTGCGGACCACGGGCTTCGATCCGGCCGGCGCAAGCGGCACGAGCGCAGCGGTGGAGGCGGTGGCCGCCGTGGCAGACGCCGGCACCTCCTCCTTCGTTGGATCCGAGATCGCCAAGCTCGACAGGCCGGAGCTCACGAGCGCGAAGATCATCGTATCGGGCGGCCGGGCGTTGGGCAGCAGCGAGAAGTTCGCCGAAGTGCTCACGCCGCTGGCCGACAAGCTCGGCGCGGCGCTCGGCGCCAGCCGCGCGGCGGTGGACGCGGGCTACGCCCCCAACGACTGGCAGGTCGGCCAGACGGGCAAGATCGTGGCGCCCCAGCTCTATGTGGCCTGCGGCATCAGCGGGGCCATCCAGCATCTGGCGGGCATGAAGGATTCCAAGGTCATCGTGGCCATCAACAAGGATCCCGAGGCGCCCATCTTCAGCGTGGCCGACTACGGGCTGGAGGCCGATCTCTTCGCGGCCGTGCCCGAACTCGTCTCGAGCCTCTAGACGCGACCTATCCCACGCCTATGAGGGCGCCCGCTGGGCGCCCTCTTTCCACCAGGAGCTACCCATGACCTACCGCGCGCCTGTCGCCGACATGCTCTTCGTGATGCGCGAACTTGCCGGGATCGACGAGGTGGCCCGGCTCCCGGGCTTCGAGGAGGCCGGCGCCGATACCGCGGGTGCGGTGCTGGAGGAGTGCGCGAGGCTGTGCGAGGGCGTGATCGCCCCGCTGAACTGGGAGGGTGATCGCAACCCCTCTTCCTGGGACGATGGGCAGGTGCGCACGACACCGGGCTTTCGAGAGGCTTTCAGCCAGTTTGCACAAGGAGGATGGCAGGGGCTGCCGCATCCGGCTCGCTTCGGGGGCCAGGGCCTGCCCAAGCTCATCCATGCCGCCTGCACCGAGATGCTGCATGCCTCCAATCTCAGTTTCGCGCTGTGCCCGCTGCTCACCGATGGTGCGATCGAGGCGCTGCTGACCGCGGGCTCGCCCGAGCAGCAGGCCACCTACATCCCGAAGATGATCGACGGCACATGGACGGGCACGATGAACCTGACCGAGCCACAGGCCGGCAGCGATCTCTCCATGGTGCGTACCCGCGCCGAGCCGCAGCCTGATGGGAGCCACCGCCTCTTCGGCACCAAGATCTACATCACGTACGGCGAGCACGATCTCGCCGACAACATCGTGCACCTGGTGCTCGCCCGCGTGGTTGGCGCCCCCGAGGGCGTGAAGGGCATCTCGCTGTTCCTCTGCCCCAAGGTGCTGGCTGACGGCACACGCAACGACGTGCACTGCGTGTCGATCGAGCACAAGCTCGGCATCAAGGCCAGCCCCACGGCCGTGCTCCAGTACGGTGACCACGGCGTCGCCGTCGGACACCTCGTGGGCGAGGAGAACCGCGGCCTCGAGTACATGTTCGTCATGATG
>CAILKA010000424.1 GCA_903834645.1 uncultured beta proteobacterium | reverse complement strand
TTTCGCGGTACCGGCCGCTGCATGGTGGCTAATCGGAGCCCAACAGTGACCCCGCCAAGAAAAAAGCGCCTGGGGCCATAAGCTCCAAGCGCTTGATTCGCAAATGATTTTTTGGCTCCCCGACCTGGGCTCGAACCAGGGACCTACGGATTAACAGTCCGGCGCTCTACCGACTGAGCTATCGGGGAATAGCCTCGGATTATAGCCCGCCTTCAGAGACTTCAGAGATCGGCCTGCACGCTCACCCGCCAGGTGCGCGGGGCCACCGGGAAGAGGTAGGCGTGACCGAACTGATAAGGGGCCTCGCGCCAGGCGCGGAGGTCGGTGGCGTTGTCCAGGCCGGCACGCCAGGTGAGCGTGGCCGCGTCTGTTCGCACCATCCAGCGGACGGCCAGGTCCAGGCGGCTCCAGCCAGGGATACGCACCGTGTCGTCGTAGGGCAGCGCGACGCGGTCACCCTCGGCCACGACGAGCGCCGAGAGGTCGGCGCCACCCAGCGCGGCGGCGCGCCACGTCGCACCCGCCCGCATCGTGGCGTCGGGCACGTTCACGGGCCGCCGACCATTGGCGGCCGCCTCGCTCGCGCCGCGGCGCTCAGCCTGGAGCCACATCGCGCCGGCATGCCACTGCCATGCGCCGGCGCGCCAGTTGCCCTGCACCTCCAGGCCGCGGTGGCGGGCGCTGCCGTCGATGGCGCGGCGGCAGGTACGTGCGGCGTCGCAGCTGCCGAGGTCCACCGCCAGCGGCCGGTCGATGTCGAAGGCTGCCAGTGTGAGTTCGGAAGCGTCGCCGCGGTGCTTGGCGCCGAACTCGAGCTGCTGGCTGGCCAGCGCGGGCAGCGGCTGCCCCGCGTTGACGTAGCGTGCGCGGTTGGGGGCCACGTCCACCTCGAGGCCGCGGCCCCAGCTCGCGTAGACGAGCGTGCGCGGTGTCAGGTCGTGTGCGAGTGCCAGCCACGGGGTGGTGGCTGACTGCTCCAGCCGAGTCGCCCGCAGCCCGTCGGAGGCCGGGCTCGTACGCTCGGCACGCCGGTCGAGCTGCACGTGCCGCAGGCCCGCCCACAGCTGCCAAGCCGGGGCCAGGCGCACGGCGTCGCGCAGCGACCACTCGGTGCTGCGCTCGTCGCGGTTCGTGTTGGCGTCGGTGTAGCCGGCCGACGCAGCGGCAGGCAGCAGGCCGTCGATGCGACCGGTGCCGGCGAGGTCGAAGACTTGATCCTGGAACCGACCCTGGTAGCGCGTGAGGAGCACGCCCGCCTGCAGCCGGTGAACGACCGGACCGATCACGAGGCGGCCTGACACGTGGACCTCTGCAGCATCGCTCGTGCGGCGCTCGTTGTCGCTCACGTACTCCCAGAAGCTGAAGGTGCCGTCGGGCGCGTAGCGGTCGCACCAGGCCGGGCAGGCGTAGTCGGCGGTGTAGACGCCGTAGGGGAAGGCCGTGCGGTCATCCGTGCGCAGGCGCTGGGTCATGGCGTGCGCGACGAGCTGCCACTCGGGTGTGAGGCGCTGTGTCCAGCGCAGCGACGCGGTGCGCCCGGAAAAGACGACGGGCTGCGTCCAGCGCTGGTTGTTGAGGTTCACGCGCGGGTCGATGCGCGCGGCATCGGGCACCGTCGGCCCGAGCAGGCTGAAGCCGGGCACGCTCGGCTGGCGCTGCCCAGTGGCCTCGAACTCGGCCTCCAGCCGCGAGCCGGGGGCCAGGCTGAGGTCCGCCGCGAGCGCGAGCAGGTGGCGCCGGCCCTGGGCATCGCGCACCTGCGGGTCCAGCCGCGTGGCCGAGGCGTTCAGGCGCAGCCCGGCTGCACCCGAGGGGCCGAAGCGCTGGCTCCAGTCCACGGCCGCCGTCAGCGTGCCGTCGGCCTCCCAGCCGAGCGTGCCGCGGCGCAGCTGTGCCACCGGCCGCTTGACGACGAGGTTCACGAGCCCGCCAGGCGCACTGGTGCCGGCCTGGATGCCGCTGGCGCCCTTGAGCCACTCCAGGCGCTCGAGGTTGCCCAGGCCCAGTGCCGTCTCGGCGTTGATCGGCAGCCCGTCGCGGCGGAAGTTGTAGCGGTTGTCCAGCGTGTAGCCCCGCACCGCAAAGCTGCTCCAGTAGCCCTCGGCGTTGTAGGCGTCGCCCACCGAGGGGTCGAAGCGCGTGAGCGCGGCCAGCGTCGAGGCGCCGGCATCGGCAAGTTGCTCGGCGCTGGCAACTCCCGCTGCCAGCGGGGAGGTGGCGAGGGACTGGTCACCGAAGCCTGTGATGGCCGGTGCGCGCTCGGTGCGGCCCGTGACGGTCACGGTCTGCGGCGCGCTCTGTGCGGCAGACTGCGCGGCCACGGCCAGGCAGGCGAGGGCCAGCAGGGTCGGCCGCAAGGGGATGGGGAGAGGGGAGGGTTGAAGGGCCATCTCGTGGGTTGCGGTGCACGGCAGGAGAGCCTGTCGGCACGGCCCGCGCCAGGGGTGGACGCGGCCGGATCGAGATGGCTTCCCTGCGCGAGGATTACCTCAGTCAGGTTCAAAGGGACTTTCTCAGCCGGATCGCTTCCCGTGGGAAGGAACCAGCACCCCTAGCGAACCTGCATTGTGACGCATGGCGGGGCCGCGTGCTCGCGGCCCCTGCGACCCGTGTGGCCCGTGCGGGCCGAGCCCGGGGGCGTCAGTCGAAGACCGGCGACTCCACCCCGAGCACCTTGTGCAGCTTCGGGCTCGTCGTGGTGTACTGCAGCAGCACGCGCTTTTCCGGGAACACGATCGGGCTCGCGCCGAAGGCGGCGAGCGCCGCCTCGTGAAAGCCCGACAGGATCAGCTTCTTCTTGCCCGGGTAGGTGTTGATGTCGCCCACGGCGAAGATGCCGGGCACGCTGGTCTGGAACTTCTCCGTGTCGACGACGATCTGCTTGCGCTCCAGATCGAGCCCCCACTCGGCAATGGGCCCGAGCTTGGGGCTCAGCCCGAAGAAGACCAGCAGCATGTCCAGCGGCACGGTGCGTGTGACGCCGTCACCGCCCGTGACCTTGACCTGCGTGAGCCGCCCGTCGGTCTCCTCGAAGCCCGACACCTGGCCGACCATGAACTGCATCTCGTAGGCCTCGCACAGCGCGCGCATCTTGGCCACGCTCGCCGGCGCGGCGCGAAAGCCGTCGCGCCGATGCACGAGGATCACGCTCTCGGCCTGGTGGGGGCCTGCCTGCGCGACGTTCAGCGCCCAGTCGAGCGCGGAGTCGCCACCGCCGACGACGAGCAGGTTGCGCCCGGCAAAGACTGCAGGGTTCTTCACGCGGTAGTGCAGTTGCGTGCCGTCGAACTTCTCGATGCCGTCGACCTTCAGGGTGCGCGGCTGGAACGAGCCCACACCGCCAGCGATGAAGACCGTCTTCGTGAGCAAGCGCGTGCCCTTGCTGGTCTCCACATGGAAGCGGCCATCGGCCTCCTGGCGCACCACCGTCACTTCCTGCCCGAGGTGGAACGTGGCGCCGAAGGGCTGGATCTGCTTGAGGAGGCTGTCGGTGAGCTCCTGGCCGGTGCATACGGGCACGGCCGGGATGTCGTAGATCGGCTTGTCCGGGTAGAGCTCGACGCACTGGCCACCGGGGTAGGCCAGCGAGTCGATCACGTGGGCCTTGATCTCGAGCAGACCCAGCTCGAAGACCTGGAAGAGGCCAACGGGGCCGGCGCCGACGATCACGGCGTCGGTCTCGATGAGGGGCTGCTCCTCCGTGCGCGTGTTCGCGTCCATGTGGGCGGGCCGATCAGCGGACGAGCTCGGAGAGCTTGTCCGTGCGGTCCTTCCAGTCGTCAGCGTCCGGCAGGGGCGACTTGCCTCGGGTGATGCTGGGCCACTTCTTGGCGAGCTCCGCGTTGAGCTTGACGAAGTGCAGTTGCTGGCCGGGCACATCCTCCTCGGGCAGGATGGCGTTGACCGGGCACTCGGGAATGCACACGGCGCAATCGATGCATTCGTCGGGATCGATGACGAGGAAGTTCGGACCTTCGCGGAAGCAATCCACCGGACAGACGTCCACGCAATCGGTGTACTTGCAGCGGATGCACGATTCGGTGACGACGTGGGTCATGCTTGGGACTCGCTGGCTCGGCGACACGGCCGGGTAAGCCTGAATTTTAGCCGCTCCCGGCCCTGGTTCGATCCAGGGGTCGCCCGGTGGCGGGACAATCCGGGCGATGGCCCTTTCCGACACCCCCCGGCGTGCTTTCCTCGCCGCAGCCGTCGCGTCGCTGGCGGCATGCGCCAGCGCCCCGCCCGCTCCGCCAGCGCCGGCGGCACCGCCCCCCGCAGACCCTCCGCCTGCGCCGCCGAGGCTGCCGCGCGTGGGCCTGGCGCTGGGCGGCGGTGCGGCACGCGGTTTCGCGCACATCGGCGTGATCCAGGTGCTGGAGGAGGCTGGCGTGCGTCCCGACCTCGTCGTGGGCACGTCGGCCGGAAGCCTCGTGGCGGCCCTCTACGCTGCCGGGCGCAGCGGCGCGGAGCTTGCGCAGCTCGCGCTCACGATGGACGAGGGAGCCATCACCGACTGGTCATTTCCCGGGCGGGGCCTGATTCGTGGCGATGCGCTGGCGCGTTTCGTGCGCGAGCACACGGGCGCCCGCACGATCGAGCAGATGCGGCTGCCGCTGGGCATCGTGGCGACCGACCTCGACACCGGCGAGCCCATTCTGTTCCAGAGGGGGGACACGGGCCTGGCCGTGCGTGCGTCGAGCGCGGTGCCGGCCGTCTTCCAGCCGGTGCGCATCGGCAGCCGCGAGTATGTCGATGGCGGCCTCGTCTCGCCGGTGCCGGTGCGCTTTGCGCGCCAGATGGGGGCCGAGCTGGTGATTGCGGTGGACATCTCCACGCCGCCGGACGGCGCCCAGACGAGCGATGTGTTCAGGATGCTGCTGCAGACCTTCTCGATCATGGGCAAGAGCATCAACCGCTTCGAGCTGCGCGAGGCCGACGTGGTCGTGCG
>CAILKA010000423.1 GCA_903834645.1 uncultured beta proteobacterium | reverse complement strand
GTCGCGGTCGGAGTCGCCCTGGCGCATGCGCAGCAGGGCCTGACGGTAGTGGTGCATCTCGAATCTCCTGCGCGCCATCTGCTGCCCTCGGTGCAAAAGCACCAAGGCTAGAGACGGCCCGCTCGATCCGGGACGCTGCTCAGTTACCGGCTGCTGGCTCCATTACGCCGATCCGCCGCTGGCTCCATAACGGCGATCACGAACTGGCTCCAATATGCCGATCATCGGCTGGCTCCATCATGCCGATCACGCACTGGCTCCAATATGGCGGTCGGTGACACTGGCCTTGGTCATCGAAAGAGAACCGGGTGCGCTGGCTTCGGCCGCGCCGTTCCTGATGCTGCACCGAGACTGCTTCCTTGCGCAGATCCGGCAGCCGGGGGAGGGGTTCATGGCCAGTTTTGAGGCGATCGCTGCAACGGGCTACCGGCCAAGCCTGGCGCACTGCGTCGAGGTCGCCACGGCCTACCTGTCGCAACTGGGCAGGGGCTGAGGGGGGGGCGCCTGCCGCTGATACAGATTTGAAACGGCACCGCCTCTCTCAAGCGGTTTCATCTCCCCTTGAACTACGGCGGCGGGCAGGAGAGTTATCGCAGCGCCTACCGAGCACCTGACCTTCGCCCGTGCATCAAGGCCCGCGGCTCGATCGACCTCAGCGGCCTCGGCCTCGAACCCGCTGAAGAGCAGCGTCGCTGCTTCGTCCAGCGGGCGATTGATCGCCGTGCCCCGGCCCTTGGCCAGTGCGCTCATCGGTTCCACTCCGACACGAAGGTTGATGGATCCAGGATCTTGATCCCCGGGGGCTGGCCATGCACATCTGGTGCTGACCCTTGACGACGTATCGCATGCGCTATACGCTCATTCCATGCGATCCGCCACTTTTCCTCCCATTCGAGTCGAGCCCGAAGTCCGTGCCGAGGTCGAAGCTGTCTTGCGAGAGGGCGAGACGCTCACCCAGTTCATCGAGGAGGCCGTCGTGGCCGCGGCGGCATGGCGCCGCGCCCAGGCCGAGTTTGTGAAGCGGGGCGAGGGCGCCATCGAGCGCTGGAAGCGCGAGGGTGGTGGTCGCCCTGCCGACGAGGTGATGGCCGATCTGCAGTCGCGCCTGGACAGTGCCAAGCGCGAGGTGGCCAGGCGTCCGGGACGGTGACCAGGTCCTATTCGGTTGTCCTGCTGGACCAGGCGATAGAGGATCTGCGGCGCCTGGAAGACTTCGCGATCGACCGCGAACTGGCCAGCGCGACGCCCGACTGGTCAGTACCCCAGCGCGCTCTGGATGCTGTGCGCGAGGGGCTCCGCCTGCTTTCCTGGTCGCCCTACACCTGCCGGCGTGCGGAGCTTGGCAACGGCCGCTCACGCGAGCTGGTGATTCCGTTTGGTACAACGGGCTATGTCGTCCTCTTCGAGGTCGTGGGCGACGAAGTCGTGGTGGGTGCCGTGCGTCACCAGCGCGAAGACGACTATCGCCACTGAGGCACTGGCTGACCGGCGTGCTGTGCCCCCGGCGCTGGCATGGTCCGCCAGTGGCTGGCCTGCACCGGGAAGCCGCCTGTGGAGCGGGGTGATACCGATTTGATACGGACCTGCTTCCTTCAAGAGGATCCATTTCCCCTTGAACTACGGCGGCGGGCCCGTGCATTCTAGTGACCCTGGATCGGTCTGCGCCGAAGCGCTGGACCCGTCGTCGACCCGCTATGGACGGAGTCCATCGCCGCGCCTAGAATGTAAAAAATATTCGACATAGAATGGGCTCGAGCCGTGGACCTCACCAACCTGGGCACGATCGTCCGTCAGCGGCGCGAAGCGCTGGGGCTTACGCAGTCCCGGCTTGCGCAGCTCAGCGGCCTGTCGCGGCAGACACTGGTCGGCCTGGAGGCGGGCGCGCTGAGCGACCTGGGCTTCAATCGGGTGGCTCAGCTCCTGTCGGTGCTGGGGCTGGGCCTCGATCCGCCCAGCCAGACGCAGCGGTCGCGCAAGCGCGGCCTGTGGATGGCTGCGAAGAGCGCCAGCGTCAGCTACAGCCGGGAGGTGCCACCCGATACGCTGGGCCGCGCCCTGGTCAGCGGCAGCGTGCCCAAGGGCTACGCAGCTCACCTGACTCACCTGCTCGATGAGGCGCCAGTGCCACTCGTGGTGATGGCCGTGGAGGAAGCCGCCGCGAACGAGGGCGTCGCGCCCAAGGCTGTGTGGCGCAGCGTGGCCAGGCTCGCAAAGAGCCTGGCTGTGCACCGGCAAGGGCTGTGGGCGTGATGAACCCCCTGCCACCGGGTCCCTGGCAAGTGCTCCTCCAGCGGGCTCTGCTGCTGGTCGATGACATCCAGCGGCATGGCGGCCTCGCCGATCCGTTCTGGACCCTCGGGGGCGGAACCGTCCTCATGTTCAGGTACGGGCACCGGCTGAGCAAGGACATTGACATCTTCGTGCCCGACCCGCAGTACCTCGGCTACGTGACACCCCGCCTCAGCGACACGGCGGCGGCCCTGACCGAGGACTACTCGGAGATGCCCGGCTCGTTCGTCAAGCTGCAGTTCGAGGAAGGCGAGATTGACTTCGTGGCCGCGCCCAACCTGACCGACGCTGCCTGGGAACAGTGGGAGATCGAGGGCCGACCCGTGCGGGTCGAGACCGCCGCGGAGGTGATCGCCAAGAAGATGTACCACCGTGGTGACCGCGCGACCGCCAGAGACCTCTTCGACCTGGCCTTGGTCATCGAAAGAGAACCGGGTGCGCTGGCTTCGGCCGCGCCGTTCCTGATGCTGCACCGAGACTGCTTCCTTGCGCAGATCCGGCAGCCGGGGGAGGGGTTCATGGCCAGTTTTGAGGCGATTGCTGCAACGGGCTACCGGCCAAGCC
>CAILKA010000422.1 GCA_903834645.1 uncultured beta proteobacterium | reverse complement strand
CATGTCGCCCGTGCACAGCGTGATGACGCGGTAGGGCAGGTCGAGGGCCTGAAGCACCGCCTCGGCGTGGCCCACCATCTCTTCCAGCGCAGCGTAGCTGTGCTCGGGGTGGACGATCTGCACCATCTCCACCTTGTCGAACTGGTGCTGTCGGATCATGCCGCGCGTGTCGCGCCCGGCGCTGCCGGCCTCTGAGCGGAAGCACGGGCTGTGCGCGGTGAGCTTGATCGGCAGCGCCGAGGCCTCGAGGATGCGCTCGCGCACCGTGTTGGTCAGGCTGATCTCGCTCGTGGAAATCAGGTATTGCTCCACGGGCTCGGCCGCGTCGCCCGCGCCTTCCCCTTGCACGCCCTCGCTGCCCCGGTACACCCAGAACATGTCGTCCTTGAACTTGGGCAGCTGCCCCGTGCCCTCGAGGATCTCTCGGTTGACGATGTAGGGCGTGTAGCACTCGGTGTAGCCATGCGCCTGGGTATGCAGGTCGAGCATGAACTGCGCGAGTGCCCGGTGCAGCCGCGCCACCGGCCCGCGCAGGAACGTGAAGCGCGAGCCCGACAGCAGCGCGCCGGTGTCGAAGTCCAGGCCCAGGCGCGCGCCCAGGTCCACGTGGTCCGGCACGGGGAAGTCGAAGGCGCGCGGCGTGCCCCAGCGGCGAACCTCCACGTTGGCCTTCTCGTCGGCGCCCACCGGCACGCTCTCGTGCGGCAGGTTGGGCACGCCCATGAGCATCTGCGCGAGCTCGGCCTGGATCGCCTCGAGCCGATCGGCCGAGGCCTTGAGCTCATCGCCGATGCCCGCCACCTGCGCCATCACGGCAGACGTGTCTTCGCCCTTGCCCTTGAGCATGCCGATCTGCTTGCTCAGCGCATTGCGCTGCGCCTGCAGGCTTTCGGTGCGGGTCTGGATCGTCTTGCGCTCGGATTCGAGCGCGGCGTAGCGCGCCTCGTCCAGGAAGGGTTGCGGATCGCGGCGCGTGCGCAGCCGCGCGGTCACGGCGCCGAGGTCGCGGCGCAGCAGGTTGATGTCGAGCATCTCAGTGTCCCGGGTTCGAAGGGGAAGGAGCGGCCTCGTCCTCCGCAGACGGCTCGCCGGCGGCCTCTCGCGCCGCCGCGGCTTCGGCCATGCTGCGGTCTCCAAGGCCCAGCGGCAGCGGGAAGCGCACCTTCTCCTCCACGCCGTCCATCTTGCGCAGGCTCACCGCGCCGAGTTCGCGCAGCCGCGCGATCACCTGCTGCACGAGGATGTCTGGCGCCGAGGCTCCGGCTGTCAGCCCCACGGTGCGCAGGCCCTCGATCCACTCCGGGCGCAGGTCGTCGGCGCTGTCGATCATGTAGGCGGGCGTGCCCAGGCGCTCGGCCAGCTCGCGCAGGCGGTTGCTGTTGCTGCTGGTGCGGCTGCCCACCACGATCACCACGTCCACCGAGGGCGCGAGCAGCTTCACCGCATCCTGGCGGTTCTGCGTGGCGTAGCAGATGTCTTGCTGCTTGGGCTCGCGCACGTACGGAAAGAGCCGCTTGACCTCGGCCAGGATGTCGGCCGCATCGTCCACGCTCAGCGTGGTCTGCGTCACCACCGCCAGCAGTTCGCCGCGGGGCTGGACCTTGGCCACGTCGGCCACATCCTCCACCAGGTAGATGCCTTCGGTGAGCTGGCCCATCGTGCCCTCCACCTCGGGGTGCCCCTTGTGGCCGATCATGATGAACTCGTAGCCTTCCTTGCTGAGCTTGGCCAGCTCCACATGCACCTTGCTCACCAGCGGGCAGGTGGCGTCGAAGACGTTGAAGCCTCGGGCATCAGCTTCGGCACGCACGGCCTGGCTCACGCCGTGGGCGCTGAACACGAGCGTG
>CAILKA010000421.1 GCA_903834645.1 uncultured beta proteobacterium | reverse complement strand
CGCTCGCCTGTCCGTGCGCCGCTCCGCTGGCTCCACGTCTTCGGGCGCCGGCGCTGGTGCTGGTGCTGGTGCTGGTGCTGGTGCTGGTGCTGGTGCTGGTGCTGGTGCTGGTGCTGGTGCTGGTGCTGGTGCTGGTGCTGGTGCTGGTGCTGGTGCTGGTGCTGGCGCTGGCGCTGGCGCTGGTGCTGGTGCTGGTGCTGGTGCTGGTGCAGGTGCAGGCGCAGGCGCAGGCGCGGCCTCCACGATGCCCGCCACCAGGTACCCCGACAGCGGACCGCTTGTGCTGCGCGTGCCCGACGACCAGGTTGCAGGCATCGTCGACAGGCCCGTGACCGAGGACATGACCGAGGCCACGCCGCCCGAAGCCACGTCACGAAAGCGCAGCGTGCCCCCACCGGCGGGAGACAGCAATGCGATCCAGTAGCGCGCGCCCTTGATGACGCTGAGTGCCGGCACCGCCACGGTGTTCCAGGATCCGGCCTTGAGTGTCGAGATCGTGCCCGTGCTCATCAACGCCCCGGGCACGCCCGACACGTCGGCATAGACGCCCACGACCAGACGCGTGGCCGAGTTCGTCGCATCCAGGTAGATGTTCACCGCCTGGCTCGTGCCCGAGGCCTCGGCCGTCACCATGAAGGCCTCTGCCGCGCCGGCGCTGTTGCTGTCCACCGTCGGCTGCACGAGCATCGAGCCCGCGAGCGAGGCCACCACCGTGGCCGTCGTGGGCATCTGGCAGGTCTTGGCGATGCCCGGCGCAGGGTCGGAACCGAAGGTGGTCGTGGTGCATGCCAGTGCGCCAGTGATCGCCTTCTGCGCCCACTTGTCGCCGCTGCCGAACCGCACCGTGGCGGAGGCGGGCAGCCACGCCGCACCGCCCTCGTTGGCAACCCACTTCCAGCCGGTGGAATCGGTGGTTGCGAGCGCCACTGCATTGGGCTGCTCGGTCATCTGGCCTTCACCACCTCCCGCGCCCAGAGCCGACTCCGCTGCCGTCGGATCCGAGCCTCCGCCACCGCCGCACCCCGCCAGCACCGCCGCCGCCACCGCAGTCAGCACTCCACCCACCGATCTCGCACGCTCATGCATCATCCGCATATCCGCTCCTGGTCTAGTCGTTTCCGAACGCGGCAGGCCCCTGCCTGCACTTGCGATGCATCCTGTGCGCAGGCTCAATGAACGGCGTGACGGATTGTTCGCTGCCGCCGGGCGTGCCGGCGCGGCGGCCAGCCACGCTGTGCCTCGTGACCGGCCGGCTTGGGCGGGTCCGGGAGACCGCACAGTCGGTTGCCTCTGGCACGATTGGCGAGATCCGGATACGTCTGGTCGAACCTGGTCGCCCCCCACCACCTGGGCCCGGCCATGGCGTAGCATCCGGGTGACCGTCTCCTCCACCCGAGGCCTGCCGTGCACCCCCACGATCACGACGACCCGAGCCACCTGGGCGAGATGGACCTGCGCGTGCGCGCGCTCGAGTCCGTCCTCGTCGACAAGGGCCTGGTCGACCCGAGCGCACTCGATGCGCTGATCGACACCTACCAGCACCGCGTCGGTCCGCGCAACGGCGCGCGGGTGGTCGCGCGCGCGTGGGTCGATCCGGCCTTCCACGCCTGGCTGCTGGCAGACGCCACGGCCGCGATCGCCTCGCTCGGCTACACGGGCCGGCAGGGCGAGCACATGCGGGTGGTGCCCAACACGGCCCACACGCATCACCTCGTGGTGTGCACGCTGTGCAGTTGCTACCCGTGGCCCGTGCTCGGGCTGCCGCCCACCTGGTACAAGAGCGCGCCGTACCGCTCGCGTGCGGTGAAGGACCCCCGCGGCCTGCTGCGCGAGTTCGGGCTAGAGCTCCCCGCCTCCACCGGCATCCGCGTCTGGGACTCCACCGCCGAGCTGCGCTACCTCGTACTGCCCGAGCGCCCGGCCGGCACGGATCACCTGGACGAAGAAGCGCTGGCCTCGCTCGTCACGCGAGATTCGATGATCGGCACCGGCCTGCCGCGCGTGCCAGCACCATGAGCCCCCCGCACACCAGCCACGCCGACCTGGGCGGGCGCGACCTGCCCGGAGCGGTCGTGCCCGAGGCCGAGGACGAGGACGAGCACTTCCACGCCCCCTGGGAGCCGCGCGCGCTTGCGCTCACATTGGCCATGGGTGCCACTGGCGCGTGGAACCTGGATGCGGCGCGCGCCGCGCGCGAGAGCCTGCCCGACTACGCGCAGCTGAGCTACTACGCCATCTGGATCTCCGCGCTGGAGCGCCTGCTCGAGTCTCGTGGCCTGTGCGACCCCGACGAGCGCGCGGCCGGCCGCGCACTGCGCCCGGCCGCACGGGTGCCGCGCGTGCTGAAAGCTGCAGACGTGCCGCGCGTGCTGGCCGCCGGCTCGCCTACCCAGCGCACCGCCGCGCGCCCGGCCGCCTACGCTGTCGGCCAGCACGTGCGCACCGCCACCGGCCCCTTCGACCACCACGTGCGGCTGCCCGGCTACGTGCGCGGCAAGCTCGGGCGTATCGAGAGCGTGCATGGCATGCACGTCTTCCCCGACACGCACGCGCACGGCCAGGGCGAGCAGCCGCAGTGGCTCTACACCGTCGTCTTCGAGGGCCGGGAGGTCTGGGGCGAGCACGCCGAGACGGGCCTGACCGTGTGCGTCGATGCTTTCGAGCCCTACCTGCAGGCCGTGGCATGAGGCCGGATCAACCCGCCGCGGCGCACGCACGATGACCCCGAGCCAGCAGCCCCCCGCCGAGCCGCCGGTCTTTCGCGAACCGTGGGAGGCCAGCGCCTTCGCGCTTGCCGTGGCGCTGCACGCGCGGGGCCTCTACACCTGGCCCGAATGGGCGCAGGCGCTCGCGCAGGCCATCTCGCGCGCGCAGGCCGCGGGTGACCCCGACACTGGCGAGGGCTACTACCGCCACTGGCTCGATGCGCTGGAGACGCTGCTGGCCGAAAAGGGCGTGGCCAGCGCCGATGAGCTCCACCGCCTCGAGCACGCCTGGGCCCACGCCGCCGCGCGCACGCCGCACGGCCAGCCCGTCGAGCTGCAACCGGGCGACCTCGCCCCCTGAGGGCGCGCACCCCGGATGGTTCGTGTGCCCACCCCCACCCCCACGCACCGAACGCCCATGCACAGCCCCGAAGAAGCCTCTCTGCGCCGCCAGCTCGCCGCCTGCTACCGCATCTTCGACCTCCTGGGCTGGACGGAGCTCATCTACAACCACATCTCGGTGCGCATCCCCGGCACGCCGGACCACTTCCTCATCAACCCCTTCGGCCTGCACTACAGCGAAGTCACCGCCTCCAACCTCGTGCGCATCGACCTGGAGGGACGCATCGTGGGCGAGGCCCGCCACCCGGTGAACCCGGCCGGCTTCGTGCTGCACGCCGCGCTGCACCGGGGGTTGCCCGGCGCGCACTGCGTGATGCACACCCACACCACTGCGGGCTCGGCCGTGGCCTGCAGTGCCGCGGGCCTGTCGCGGGACAACTTCTACGCCGCCCAGCTGCACGAGCGTGTGGCTTACCACGACTTCGAGGGGATCACGGTGCGGCCCGAAGAAGGCCCCCGCGTGGTGGCCGCCATCGGCGACAAGCCCGCCGTGATCCTGCGCAACCACGGCCTGCTGTCCTGGGGTCCCAATCTTCCCTTCGCCTTCGCCGTGCTGTGGACGCTGCAACGCGCCTGCGAGATCCAGCTCGCCACCGCCGCGCTCGGCCCCGCGATCCCGATTCCGGAAGCGGTGCAGCGTCGCTGCAGCGCCGACTCTCTCCAGTTCGACCCGCGCCTGGGCGGTGGCGCCGACGTATACGCCGCGCTGGAGCGTCTCGTCGCCCGGCGTGACCCCTCCTACCGGGATTGACGGGGGCCGCCGCCGGCACACCGCGCTGGCCCCACCCCATGCCGATCAAGCACTTCCTCCAACGCCTCGTCTGGGCCTGCCTGCTGCCGATCTTCGTGCTGGCCATTGCGCTGGCGGGGTTTCGGCTGCACGGCCAGTACCAGAGCGAGACGGAGGGCGCCGCGCGTGTGGGTGCCAACCTCGGCGTCAACTTCTCCCACCTGGTCCGGCAACGGATCGACGCGCTCACCGTGCTGGCGGGCCACCACGACGGCATGGCCGACGAGCCGCTCGCGTGGCAGTACCGGCACGCCCAGGCCTTCCGCGAGACCTACGACAGCCACGTCATCCTCACCGACCTGCAGCGGCGCATCGTCTTCCACACCCGCCTGCCGCTGGGCGCCCCGATGCCCGAGCTCCCCTTGCCGACCGGCATGTCGGCCTGGGAAGTGGCCGTCTCGACCGGCGCCCCGGCCGTGAGCGATCTCGTCACCGGCCCGACCGCGGGCATGCCGCTGCTGCCGGTCATGGCGCTGGCGGTACCCGTGATGCGCGAGGGCCGGCCGGTGGCCGTCCTCCTGTCGGTGATCCCGAAGTCCGAGCTGCAGGCCCTGCTCGACCAGTGGCAGCTGCCCTCCTACGTGACGGCGACCCTGCTGGACGGCACGGGCGAAGTCATCGCCAGGCGGGAAGGTCTGCGCGTCGCGCCGGGGGTGAAGGGCACGTCGGTCGGCCGGATGAGCCCGCTGTCGGCGCAGGTCCCCTGGACGCTGGACGTCGCCCTGGACAACGGCTCGTTTCGCGCGGCGCTGGCCCTGGAGGCCGCGCAGCTCCTGCTGCTGATCCTGCTGGCCGCAGCGCTCGTCTCCTACGTCACGCAACGGGCCGGCCTGCGCCTGCAGCGCGCCGTGTCCTCGATCGCAGAGCCCATCGGGGGCCCCGATGCGGCGCGACCCGCGGCGCCCGAGGCCAATCCGATCCGCGAGGTGGTCGAAGCCCGGCAGCAGCTCGAGACCCTCTCACGCGAGCGCGACGCCCAGGCTGCCGCCTGGCGCCAGAGCGAATCGCGGCTGCGCGACCTGCTCGGCGCGATGCCAGACGCCGTGTGGATCACCACCGATCACCGCATCGAGTTCGCCAATCCCGCCGCCCAGCGGCTCGTGGGCGTGCCGCTTTCCGAGATGATCGGCCACTCGATCTTCGACTTCCTCCATCCCGATTCCGTCGCGCAGTTCCGCTGGCGCCTGCCGCCGCTGCGTGACAGCGCGTCAGACGCGCTCTTCGAGGACATCCGCTTCCTGGCCAACGACGGCGTCGCGCACACGCTGCTGATGACCAGCGTCTCGCTCGACCTGCACGACGGGCGGGCCACACTCACGCTCGCGCGCGACGTCGGCGAGCTGCACCGCACCCGCAGCGAGCTGGCGCGCAGCAACCGCGAGCTCGTCTCCCTCGTCGGCCGGCTCGGCACCGTCGAGGAGGAAGAGCGCCGCCGCATCGCGCGCGAGCTGCACGACGACCTGCAGCAAAAGCTCGGCGTCATCACCCTGGACCAGGAGCAGGCGGAGCAGGCCCTGCCGCCACAGGCCGACGCCGCACGCGCAGCGCTGGAGCGCGCCCGCCAGATGACGGCCTCGGCGGTGGATTCGGTGCGCCGCGTCGTGCGCGCGCTGCGTCCCCAGGCGCTGGACGACCTCGGCCTGGCCGCGGCGCTGGAGTTGCTGGTGCGCGACTTCGGCGCCCGCGAGCAGGTGCAGGTCGAGTGGGAGCTCATCAGCCCGGAGAGTGCCGATGCCGGCATACCCGAAGCGGCCGCCAGCGGCCTGTACCGCATCGCGCAGGAGGCGCTGCAGAACGTCCACAAGCACGCCCACGCCAGCTTCGTCCACATGGGGCTCGACCTCTCCCGCCCGGGCTCGGCCACTCTCTTCGTCGCCGACGATGGCCGCGGTTTCGACGCCTCCGCCGGAGCCGGCCCGGGAGCCTTCGGGCTGCTGGGCATGCAGGAACGCATGCGCGCGCTGGGCGGCAGCCTGCGCATCACCGCCACCCCGGAGGGCGGCACGCGCGTGGAGGGCCGACTCGCGTGGCCGCAGACCTGAAACGCCGAGCGCAGGCGAAGCCGGAAAAGAAAACAGCCGCCCGGAGGGCGGCTGCGTTCAGCGAGGGACTTGGCGGAGTGGACGGGGCTCGAACCCGCGACCCCCGGCGTGACAGGCCGGTATTCTAACCAACTGAACTACCACTCCGCGGTGCTCAGCAAAGCTCACAAGTATAGCAAAACCTGGAACACATACGATGATCATGCGCCCACTCGGCGGCACCGGCCTGCAGGTCGCCCCGCTCGCCTTCGGCGGCAACGTCTTCGGCTGGACGGCCGACGAAGCCACCTCGCACCGCCTGCTCGACGCCTTCGTCGAGGCCGGCTTCAACCTCGTGGACACAGCCGACGTCTACTCGGTGTGGGCGCCCGGCCATACGGGCGGAGAGTCCGAGTCCGTCATCGGGCGCTGGATGAAGGCCCGCGGCACGCGTGAGCGAATCGTGCTGGCCACCAAGGTGGGCATGAAGCTCGCCGAAGGCCGCACCGGCCTGTCGCCGCGCTGGATCCGGCAGGCAGTGGAGGATTCGCTGCGGCGCCTGCAGACCGACCGCATCGACCTCTACCAGGCCCACCAGGACGACCCCGACACGCCGCTGGAGGAAACCCTCTCCACCTTTGCCGACCTCATCCGCGAGGGCAAGGTGCGGGCGATTGGCGCCTCGAACTACACCGCCCCGCGCCTGGCCGAGGCCCTGGCCACGAGCCGGCGCCTGGGCCTGCCGCGCTACGAGACGCTGCAGCCGCACTACAACCTCGTGGAACGAGCCATCTACGAGGCCGAGCTCGAGCCGCTGTGCCGCAGCCAGGGGCTCGGGGTGATCAACTACTTCGGCCTGGCCCGCGGCTTCCTGACCGGCAAGTACCGCAGCGAGGCCGACCTCTCCCGCAGCGTGCGCGGCGCGGGCGTGAAGCCATACCTGAACGAGCGGGGCTTTCGCATCCTGGCCGCGCTCGACGCGGCCGCGGCGCGCCTGGCCGCCACCCCGGCCCAGGTGGCGCTGGCCTGGCAGATCGCCCGCCCCGGCATCACCGCGCCCATTGCCAGCGCCACGAGCCTGGAGCAGTGGAAGGAGCTGACGCGCGCCGCGACGCTCGTGCTCGACGCCGACACGGTGGCCGAGCTCGACCGCGCCAGCGCGCCCTGAGGCGGGGCCCCGGATAATCCAGCACCGGAAGGCCCGCGCGCTTTGACCATGATCGCGGTTTCCCCTCGCCACGCACCCCTTCCCATGCCCACCCGCCAACGCCTTCTGGCCATGCTGCTGGCCGGCGGCACGGCCCTCGCGGCCCTGCTCGTCACCTCCCCCGCCCGCGCCGCCTTCCCCGACAAGCCCATCCGCATCGTCGTGGCCTTCGCGCCGGGCAGCGCCACCGACACCGTCGCGCGCGCCATCGCCGAGCAGCTCCAGGCCTCGGTGGGCCAGCCCGTGGTGGTGGAAAACCGCCCCGGCGCGGGCGGCAACATCGCCACGCAGGGCGTGATGAACGCGCCGGCCGACGGCTACACGCTGCTCTTCCACAGCGTGGCCTACTCGGTCAACCCCTCGCTCTACCCGAACGCCGGCTACGACGCGCTCAACGACCTGCAGGGCGTGGCCATGGCCGCCGTCACGCCCAACCTCATCTACGTGCACCCGGACGTGAAGGCGAACAACCTGGCCGAGCTGATCGCGCTGGCCCGCGGCGGCAAGATGGCCTACGCCTCCTCGGGCATCGGCACCACCACGCACCTGGGCGCCGAGCTACTGTTCCGCGGCCTGGCCAAGGTCGACGTCACGCACGTGCCCTTCCAGCCCGCCGCCGCCACGCAGGCCGCCGTCAGCGGGCAGGTGCCCATCGCCTCCACCTCGATGCCGCCGGCCGTGCCGCACGCCAGGGCCGGCCGCGTGCGCCCGATCGCCGTGATGTCGCCCAGGCGCAGCCCCGCGCTGCCGGACGTGCCCACCGTGGCCGAGAGCGGCTACCCGGGCTTCGAGGCCAGCACCTGGTTCGCCTTGTTCGCACCCGGCAAGACCCCCGCCGACGTACTCGACCGCCTCAACGCCGAGGTCAACAAGGCCCTGGCGAGCAAGCCCGTGGCCGACCGCTTTGCCAACCTGTCGCTGGAGGCCCAGCGCATGGACCGCCCGGCGCTGCGCCGCTACCTCGAGGGTGAGGTGGCCAAGTGGGGCAAGCTCGTCAAGGACCTCAACCTCAAGCCCGAGTGAGGCCCGGGCCCACGCGCCCCTTCCTGACCCGATCACACCGATGCTATTCATCAGCTACCGCGCTGCCGGCACCCCGACCTGGGGTGTG
>CAILKA010000420.1 GCA_903834645.1 uncultured beta proteobacterium | reverse complement strand
CGGGATCGCGTGGCCCAGCAGCGTGGGGTCGCAGGCCCCGTAGACATGGCTGGAGGGCCGCACCTCGGGCAGCACGGCCGGGGGCACGCGCAGCAGCTCGAGCAGCTGCGCATCCCAGCGGTTGGCGCGGATGTCGTAGAGCATCGTGCGCGATGCGTTCGTCACGTCGGTGGCATGCACGGCCCCGCCCGTGAGCTTCCACAGCAGCCACGCATCGATGGTGCCGAAGGCGAGCTCGCCGCGCTCGGCCATCTCGCGTGCACCCGGCACGGTGTCGAGCAGCCAGCGCAGCTTCGTGGCGGAGAAGTAGGAGTCCACCACGAGCCCCGTGGCGCGGCGGATCGCCTGCGCGTGGCCGGCCTCGCGCAGCGCCACGCAGTCGGGCTCGCCGCGGCGGTCCTGCCAGACGATGGCGTGGTGGATCGGCTCTCCCGTGCGCCGGTTCCACACCACCGTGGTCTCGCGCTGGTTCGTGATGCCCAGGGCCGTGATGTCGCGCCCGGTGAGCCCTGCGCGCTCAAGCGCCTGGCGCGCGGTGTCGAGCTGCGTCTGCCAGATCTCGTGGGCGTCGTGCTCCACCCAGCCCGGCTGCGGGTAGATCTGGCGAAACTCGCGCTGCGCCATCGCGACGATGCGCCCGCGCGCATCGAAGACGATGCTGCGCGAACTGGAGGTGCCCTGGTCCAGGGCAAGGAGGTGGGTCATGCGCGGCGCTCCGGCGTCCGATTCGGCTGTCCGGTCGATTGTGGCAAGAAACCGGCCGTCCACGCGCGCCACGGCGGGCCCGCCCCTGGCCTAAACTGCGGACCATGCTGCGTGACTACTTGCTCGGCCCACGAGCCCGCCGCGGCTGGCTGGCCGTGTTTGTGGCGCTGTGCGTGGTGACCCTCGTGGTCGCATTGTTGCCGGCCCCGCGCGCACCGGGCGGAACCGGATGGGACAAGCTCGACCACCTGCTGGCCTTCGCTGCGCTGGGCGTGGTCGGGGTGCTGGCGCTGCGCGCGACGCTGCGCGGCGCTTTGCTGGTGCTCACGCTGCTCGTGGTGCTGGGCGCAGCCATCGAGGGGCTGCAGTCCCTGGTGCCCTCGCGCCAGGCCGACCCGGCGGACTTCATCGCCGACCTGCTGGGCGCGTTGGGCGGCACGATGCTGGCCTGGCTGCTCGCACGCAAAGCCGAGCCCCGGGACAGCCCGCCCGCCTCCGGCCGGTCGGACTGACGGGAAGCACGCGGCGTCGGCACCCCGCCGGCTGCCCGATCCGGCTGCCCAGCCTGTCACGACCGGTGCGGCCGGGTTGCGCGCAGACAGGATTCTTTACACCCGCGGCTGCGGGTTTTCGCTAGCATCGTCGGTCTCCGGATGGAGGGCTGCGCCCTCCTCCGCTCCCGATGGAGTCCCTGATGTCTTCCACCCTCGCGCGCCTGGGCGCCCTGGCTTTCACCTCGTGCCTTGCCCTGCTGGCCGCCTGCGGCGGCGGCGAACCGCCGGCCCCCCAGGCTGCACGCCCGCAGATGGTCACGGTGCAGACCTACCTCACCGACAACCTCACCCTGGCCTACTCGAAGGTGTGGGTGTCGATCCGTCGCATCACGGCCCTGGACGGCGCCGGAGCCGAGGTGGTCCTGCTCGATGCCAGCGCAGCACCGGTTGCCGTGAACCTGGCGTCGCTAGCGGCCGTGGGCCAGTTCGTGTCGACCGTGACGGTGCCGGCCGGCATCTACCGCCAGGTGGTGGTGACGATGGACAACACGGTGCAGCTCGTCTCGAAAGACGGCACCACGACGACGAATGCCAAGTTCGCCGCCACGGGCACGGAGTTCGTGCTGCGCGTGCGCGACATCGAGCTCGATGCCACGAGCGGCACGCAGTTCGTCTTCGATTTCGACCTCGAGAAGTTCACTTACGACCCCGCCACGGGCCTGGTCACGCCGTCGGTGCGGATGCCGCGCGCGGCCGAGGCCTTCCAGAAGTTCGTGCGCCAGTTCGCCGAGGCCAAGGGGACCGTCAAGAGCGTGGACACAGCCGCGCAGACGATCACCGTGGACGACCCGCGCCTGGGACCGGCCACGGTCGTCAAGCTCGCCCCCGCAGGCGTGGTCGCCAGCCCGTCCGGTGCCCCGCTCACGCTGGCCGACGTCAAGGCGGGAGACCGCATCGAGGCCAAGGGCGTCGTGACGCCGGGCGCCACCACATCGGCCCCCATCACCGTCACGACGCTCGTCGTGGAGGTCAAGCCTGCGGCGGGCAGCGCCATGCCCATGGTCACGGGCCTGGCCAAGGGCGAAGGCAAGGTCGTGGCGGTGCAGGGGTCCCTCGTGACGGTGGCCGTCGAGGAGGCCAACTTCCTGCCCGGCTCGAACACGGTGGTCGTCGACGTCGCAGGGGCCAGGTTCTCGCACGGCCAGTCGAGCGATCTGGCCGCCGGCGTGAGGATCGAGTTCTCGGGCACGGTCTCGGGCACGGGCGCCAGCGCACGCGTGGTGGCCACGCGCGTGCAGGTCGAGGGCGCGGCCAGCTCGAAGGAGCGCGAGAAGTCACCGCTCGCTGCTTTTGCGGCGCTCGAGGGCAAGGTCAGTGCGGTGGGCAGCGATGGCCGGCTCGTGGTCCAGGTGCAGTCGCTGCGCGGCCCGGGCGCGACCGCGGGCACGACGAGCCTGACGGTCGACCCGAAGACCGCCATCTATGTGCGCGGCACCGCTTCCTGCCTGGCCGCCGGGCGCGAGATCGACGTCCTCGGCACGATCGATGCCGGGGTGCTGCTGGCCAAGCTCATCCGCGTGGAGGGCTGCGCCGGGCAGAAGTCGTCGGGCGGCTGAGCGCCCTCAGCTCGGGTCGGCCGGAGCGGCCGCGCCCGGCACGCTGCACACGTCGGTCCAGCGCCCGAGCGTGAGTTGCTCGAGCTGCGCGGGCGTGAGTCGCACCGCGCTGTGCGTGGAGCCTGCGGCGGGCAGCACCTCGTCGAAGGCACGCAGCGACACGTCCAGCCACACCGGCAGCGGCTGCGCCAGCCCGAAGGGACACACGCCCCCCACCGGATGCCCGGTGATCTCCCCCACCTCGGCGGGCGGCAGCATCCGGCCCTTGCCGAAGGCGTCCTTGAACTTGCGGTTGTCGATGCGGGCATCGCCGCGCGCCACGAGCAGGATCACCTCGCCGCTGGCGAGCCGGAAGGCAAGCGTCTTGGCGATGCGACCCGGCTCCACGCCATGCGCCTGGGCCGCCAGTTCGACGGTGGCCGTGCTCTGGGCTGTCTCGAGGATCGGCACGTCCAGCCCGCGCCGCAGGAGGTCCGCCCGCACCGACTCCACGCTCATTGCGTACCCCCCCTCAGCAATCGCACTGCTCGGGCGCGAGGAAGCGCCGCGCGTAGCGCTGGGGCACATGCCCGGCGACGAAGACGTCGTAGAGATCCGGGTCGATGTGCCCGATGCGCTTGAAGTTCTCCATGATCTCGAGCGCCTGCGACAGCGGCATCGGGGGCTTGTAGGGCCGGTCGGCGGCAGTGAGCGCCTCGAAGATGTCGGCGATGCCCATCATGCGGGCCTGCACGCTCATCTGCTCGCGCCTCAGGCCCTTGGGGTAGCCGCGGCCATCCATGCGCTCATGGTGGCCACCCGCGTACTCCGGCACGTTCAGCAGGTGCTTGGGCCAGGGCAGCTGCTCGAGCATGTGGATGGTCGACACGATGTGGTGGTTGATCACATCGCGCTCGGCCGCCGTGAGGGTGCCGGCGCGGATGGAGAGGTTTTCCACCTCCTCCTCCGACAGGAAGGGCTGCTCCCGGCCGGTCTCGTCGGTCCAGGTGTAGCCAAGGGCGATGGCCTGGATGCGCTGCACGGCCTCGTCGGGCAGCCGCTCTCCTCCGCGGTTGACGTCGCGCAGGAAGGCCAGGTCGTCGTCCATCCGGGCCTGGCCCCGCTGCAGCTCGGCCAGTGTGGCGTCGCGCGGCTCGCCCTCGGCAATCGCGTGCCAGGCGGCCGCCTCGGCCTCCCGCTTGACGACCGCCATGCGCGTGGCCACGAGCCCGATGCGGTCGTAGATCGTCTCGAGCTTGGTGGACTTGTCCACCACGTGCACGGGCGTGGTGATCTTGCCGCAGTCGTGCAGCAGCGCGGCGATGCGCAGTTCGTAGCGGTCCTTGTCGGTCAGGCGGAAGTCCGCCAGCGGTCCTTGGTGGGCCTCGTGGGCAGCCTCGGCCAGCATCATCGTCAGCTCGGGCACGCGCTCGCAGTGGCCGCCCGTATAGGGTGACTTCTCATCGATCGCGGTGTCGATCAGCTTGATGAAGGCCTCGAACAGCTGCTCGAGCTGCGAGATCAGCGCCCGGTTCGTGAGCGCCACCGCCGCCTGCGAGGCGAGCGACTCGGCCAGGCTCTGGTCGGCCTTGGAGAAGGCGTGCACGCCTGCGCCTGCCGGATCGGTGGCGTTGATCAGCTGCAGCACACCGATGACCGCGCCCTCGTGGTCGCGCATCGGCACGCTCAGGAAGGAACGCGAACGGTAGCCCGTGGCCTGATCGAAGCGCATCGTGCCCGAGAAGTCGAAGTCGGTGGCGGCGTAGGCGTCCTCGATGTTCACGGTCTGGCCGCTCACGGCCGACCACGGCGCGATCATGTGGTCGTTCGGGCGGCCGGCCTCGTCGTACAGGGGCAGGTCACGGAAGTTCGGCGGCAGGTCTTGTCCGCCGCCGCCCCCGTAGGCGATGCGCAGCGAGTTCGTCCGCACGATCCGAAAGCGCAGGAAGCGCGCATCGTCGCTCATCGTGTAGAGCGTGCCGCCGTCGGCATGCGTGATCGACATCGCCGCCAGCAGGATCTTCTCGAGCAGGCGATCCAGGTCGCGCTCGGCCGACAGCGAGGCGCCGACGTCGTTGAGACGATCCAGCCGCTCGAACAGGCTTTCCAGGGTTTCCATCGCCGCGTCTCTTGCGTGCTTCGACGCCGTGGATGTTAAGGGGCGGGCGAACCTTCGGTGTGCCGCCCGGCCCGGGTCAGCAGCACCCGCGAGCGCGCCGGCTCGCGCCCATTCAGTGCACGACCGCCGTGGGCCCTTCGCCAGGCCGTGCGGGGCCGGGCACCAACCAGGCTGGCCAGGCATCCATCGGCCACCCCGCGCGCGAGAACTGCTCCCCCAGCATGCCCAGCCAGACCCGAAGGGCCTGCGGCTGCATGACAAAGCTCGCGGCTGCCGCATCGCGCGCCAGGGGCCTGAACACCAGCGCGAGTTCGCCCTCGCGCGGAGTCATGTCCACCGTGTGCACGAGCCAGATCTGGGTGGCGGCCTGCGGCGCGACCGGATCCTCCGGGGCATGTTGCGCCCGGTCGGCCTGCTGCGTGAAGCCGCGCATGGCGTCAGCGCGGGCCCGACTGGCCTGCGCATCGGCCAGCCCTGGGGTGTTCTTGTCCAGCCAGTCGACCAGGTGCGGCAGCACACGCAGGAACAACCTCTGCGTCACCCACAGCACGGCCGTCTCGCCACTGCGCATCTGGCAACTGACCCGAAGCCGGTCTTCGGCCTCGACGTATTCGGTGGTCATGCGCAGCACTTCGCTCATGGGTTCCTGCCGGTGTAGAAGGCGGGCGGGGCTTGCCCTGTCCAAACGCGCGCGATGGTACCGCGGGGGCCGGCCTGTGCGCAGCGCCCCCCCCGATTCAGGCCACCTCGACATCGCTGTCGCAGCCCGCTCCTGCAGCGATCCAACGGCGGGCCAGCCGACCCGCCCAGCTGGCCGGCAGCAGGCGCAGATAGGCAGCGGGCTCCTGCACCACGCCGCATCGGTACCGCGCGCCGGGCTCATCCCAACGCAGCGCCACGCACGCCCCCTTGAGGCGGCGCGACAACAGCATGCCCAGCGGGCACGGCTCGGCCGCGCAGCACACCCCGCAGCCGTTGCAGCTTGCGCCGACGGCCGGCTTCGGGGGTGCCGACGCGTGCAGGTGGATCACACGATGCTGCCCGGCCATGGTTCGCCGATCCTAGTGTTTGGGACACGGGGTTGAAGTCTTATGCTACGGGCCATGGACGGTGCAATTCGAGGCACAGCGGCACACCTGGCCGCCTGGCTGCTGCTCGCCAGTGTGCTCTGGCTGGGCGGCTGTGCGAGCACCTCCTCCTACACGGTGGACGACGGGCGAAAGGTCAACGAGACCCTGCTTCGCGACCTGCGCACCTTCGGTGCCGGCGAGCGCGCACTGCGCCCGGCCATCGTGCGTTCGGCGCGCCTGGTGGACAAGGAGTGCGACAAGCAGTGGGAGCTCCCGTTTGCGCTGAGCAGCAGCCAGGACTGGTCGGCCGACGACCGCGTGGCATGGGTGCGTGCGCTTGGCGTGGACGAGCGGCTGACGGTCGTGGCGAGTTCCCCGGACTCTCCCCTGGCCGAGGGCGAACAGATCGTCTCCCTGGCCGGACAGCGCCAGCCCGAGGATCCGGGCCGCCTGCTGGGGCTGATCACCGACCTGCGCGACCGCGGCCAGCCCTTCGGCGTGCGCACCGCCAAGGGCCGTGAGGTGCGGATCGACCCCTTCGAGGTGTGCCGCGGCTATGCGCGCCTGGCGCCGCCCAGCACACCCCGGATGCAGGACTACCACTGGCTCATGTCCATCCACCCGCTGGCGCTCACGCAAGTCGCGCTGACCGAGGACGAGGCACTTTGGGTGGTGTTGTGGTCGCAGGGCGTGTCCGAGGAGGGGGGCTTCCGGATGAAGGCCTACGACTACGGCACGACCCTGGCCAGCAACCTCCTGTCGATCGCCTCGCTCGCCTCGGGTGTGAAGGTGGCCGCCCTCGCTGCCGACGCAGCTGCCAAGGCCGCGCAGTCGGCCGCGGCCAACGCGGCCACCGAGTTCCTCAAGCAGCAGCTCGTCGAGCAGGCCAAGGCCTATGCGGCGCGCCGGATTCGAGAGGGCCTGTCAGATGCCGCCGAAGCGATGAGCCGTGCCCAGGTGGTGAGCGCCATGCAGAAGGCCGCAGTCAACCGGGGCTCGCTGCGCGGTGTGGCGCGCGTGGCCGCCACCGTCTTCGACCGCGCCGACGCCTGGGCGTTCGAACGGGCTTCGCAGCTGCAGGCCAATCCGCTGGCCGCCTTCACGCTGCACCAGAAGCTCATCGAGGCGGACCTCACCGAAAACGCCTTCGCCCTGGACGCCGAACGGCTGGCGGCGCTCGACGCACGGGCGCGCCAACGGGGCCTGGGGCCCCAGGTGCAGGCCGTGCTGCAGGGTCTGGCGCCCGAGGCACTGGAGCGCGAGATCACGGCCATGCCACTGGCCAGCGCGCGGGAGGCCTTCAGCGGGGAGACTGCCGCGTCGACGGCCGACGATCGCTACGCGCGCGGCCTGATCGACGCCATGCTGCGCACGCCGGCCCTGACGAGCCCACCCCGATGAGCCGCCCCTTCCTGCCTGCAGGGCGCACCCTTGCCGCGACACCCGGCAGCCCCGCCCGGCGCACGCGGGCCCGGCTGGCCTGCGCAGCCCTGATCGGCCAAGGTGCGCTCGCCGCGACGGCCGCCTTGGCGCAGGCCTCGGCTGATCCCCCTCGCGCCCCTGCATCCGCTCCCGTCAGGGCCGCAAGCTGTGCCGACTTCACCGAGCGGGCCGCTGCGGTGGATGTGGCCGCCGCCCGCGCTCAGGCGCAGCGCGCCGCAGCGGCCGAGCAGGCGCCGCTCCTCGAACGCTCCATCGAGCTGTGGCGCCAGGCCGCGGAGCTCTGCAGCGGGCGGGCACAGTCGCGCGCGCTGCGCAGCCTGGCCGACAGCCAGCGGCTGCGCCAGGAGCTCGGTGACGTGCAAGGCGCGGGCGCGAAGTGCTCGGCTGCGCAGCGTGACGCCCAGTCGATCGAGGAGCTGGCCAAGCAGGCCGTGACGGAACGCCGCTGGCGCGACGCCGCGCTGCTGTTTCGCCGCTCCGAGAACTCCTGGGATCTGGCGGCGGAGTCGTGCGTGGGGCCCCAGCAGGAGGCGGCCCAACGCCGGCGCCAGCAAGTCGAGACCGATGGGCATAACGCGGAGTACTGCGGCCCCCCCTTCGACGAGGCTGCGGAATTCGCCCGCCGAATGCGCCTGAACCTTGCATCCCTGGCGCCGGCGGCCCGGCAGGCTCAGCAGCAGATGGCCGAGACCTTGTGGCGTGATGCAGTCGAGCGCTGCAAGGATCGGCCGCTGGAGATCGCGCTCAGCGCGGCCCAGACGATCGCGCGCGAGCGCGGAACACCCTGGGTGGCAGCTCGCCCGCCCTCAGCCGCCACGGGCAACCGGCCCGCCCCCTCGGAGCGACCCGCGGGCGGCGCCACGGGGTCCGTGACCGCGGCCTCGAACGCGCTGCAGGGAGCCGTGGGAACGGTGACCCAAGCCGCCACGGCGGCAGCCCAGGCCACACGCAGCTCGGTCACGGGTGCCGTTGCAGCCGTGACCGCCGCGACCAGCACAGCAGCGGCTGCCCTCGGAGCGGCTCCCACTGCAGTAGCGCCTGCCGCCTCTCCTGCACCCACCCCCAGCCCGCCTGCGTCTCCCCCGGTCGACCAGACGCCCACCCGGGTCGACGTGCTGCTGGAGGGCGGAACCCGCCTCGTGGGCGTCTTTGTGCAAGATCCCGCGAGCCGGCTCTATTCCGGCCAGGGGCGGGTGCTGTGGCCCAACGGGGATGTCTACGAGGGCCATGTGCGTGCGGGCATGCGCCACGGCCTGGGCGAGATCACGTGGGCCACGGGCCAGCGCTACCGGGGCGACTGGATCGATGACCGGGCCACCGGTCGCGGCGTGTTGCGCTTTCCCGGAGGCAACGAATGGGAAGGCGAAGTCGCCGATGGCCAGCCACAGGGAACGGGGCGCATGCGCTATGCCTCGGGAGACGCCTACACCGGCCAGGTGCGCCAGGGCGTGCCTGATGGCAACGGCGT
>CAILKA010000419.1 GCA_903834645.1 uncultured beta proteobacterium | reverse complement strand
GCCTGCAGCACGAGGATGGCCACAGCCATATCCTGGCGGGCACCATCCCCAACTGCATCAGCTACGACCCGACCTTCGCGCACGAGGTGGGCGTGATCCTGCACCATGGCCTCAAGCGCATGGTGGAGAAGCAGGACAACGTCTTCTACTACCTGACGCTGCTCAACGAGAACTACGCGATGCCGGGGATGAAGGCCGGCACCGAGGAGCAGATCCTCAAGGGGATGTACCTGCTGGAGGAGGGCGCAGATGCTGGCAAGAAGGCCCCGCGCGTCAACCTGCTGGGCAGCGGCACGATCCTGCGCGAGAGCATGGAGGCGCGCAAGCTGCTGGCGGTGGACTGGGGCGTATCGGCCAACGTCCACAGCTGCCCGAGCTTCAACGAGCTCGCGCGTGACGGCCAGGACTGCGAGCGCTGGAACCTTCTGCACCCCACCGCGGAGCCGCGCGTGCCCTTCGTGACACAGCAGCTCGCGCCGTACGCCGGGCCGGTGATCGCCTCCACCGACTACATGAAGAACTACGCCGAGCAGATCCGGGCCTTCGTGCCGAAGGGCCGCACCTACAAGGTGCTGGGCACTGATGGCTTCGGACGCAGCGACTTCCGCTCGCGCCTGCGCCAGCACTTCGAGGTGAACCGCCACTACATCGTGGTGGCAGCGCTCAAGACGCTGGCCGAGGAGGGCGCGGTGCCGGTGGCCCGTGTGGCCGAGGCAATTGCCCGCTACGGCATCGATGCCGACAAGGTCAACCCGCTTTACGCATAAGACACCCAGGACGGACGGAGACGAGCCATGGCGTTGATCGAGGTGAGGGTGCCGGACATCGGCGACTTCAAGGACGTGCAGGTGATCGAGCTGCTGGTCAAGCCCGGTGACCGGGTGGCGGCCGAGCAGTCGCTCGTGACGGTGGAGTCGGACAAGGCGTCGATGGAGATTCCCTCCTCGCACGCGGGCGTGGTGCGCGAGATGAAGGTTGCGCTGGGTGACAAGCTGAGCGAGGGGGCGTTGCTGTTGATGCTGGAGACCGAGGGCGCGGCGGCCGAGCCGGCAGCGGCGCCGGCCCCGGCGGCGCCTGCTGCGGTGGTGCCGCCCGCGGTCACAGCTGCGGCCGCACCCACACCCACACCCACAGCCGCCAGTGCGGCACCGGCGGCCGTACCGGCTGCAACGGTGGCGTCGGCCGGCTCACCGGTGCCTGCGCACCAGCCCGGAACGCCTTCCGGCCGGCTGCCGCACGCCTCGCCTTCCATCCGCAAGCTTGCGCGCGAGCTGGGCGTGCCGCTCGAGGAAGTCACTGGCACAGGGCCCAAGGGCCGCATCGTGCAGCAGGACCTGCAGGGCTTCGTCAAGGCCGTGATGGCAGGCTCCCAGCAGACGGCCGCCCAGAAGGCCAAGGCCCCGCCGGCGGCCGCTGGCGCAGCCGGCGGCGCCTTTCCGGGCCTGCTGCCGTGGCCCCAGGTGGACTACGCGAAGTTCGGGCCAGTGGAGCGCAAGGACCTCTCGCGCATCAAGAAGATCAGCGGCGCCAACCTGCACCGGAACTGGGTGCTGATTCCGCACGTCACGAACCACGATGATGCAGACATCACCGAGCTCGAGGCCTTTCGCGTGCAGCTCAACAAGGAGCACGAGAAGGCCGGCATCAAGGTCACGATGCTCGCCTTCCTGATCAAGGCGGCGGTGGCGGCGCTCAGGAAGTTCCCCGAGTTCAACGCCTCGCTCGATGGCGAGCAGCTCGTCTTCAAGAGCTACTACCACATCGGGTTCGCCGCAGACACGCCCAACGGGCTCGTCGTGCCCGTCATCAAGGACGCCGACCGCAAGGGCATCCTGCAGATCAGCCAGGAGATGAGCGAGCTCGCCAAGAAGGCGCGCGAGGGCAAGCTCGGCCCGGCCGACATGAGCGGGGGCTGCTTCAGCATCAGTTCGCTCGGCGGCATCGGCGGGCGCTACTTCACGCCCATCATCAATGCGCCCGAGGTGGCGATCATGGGCGTGTGCCGCAGCAGCACCGAGCCGCGCTGGGACGGCCAGCAATTCGCGCCGCGCCTGATCCTGCCGCTGTCGCTCAGCTGGGACCACCGCGTCATCGACGGCGCGTCCGCAGCCCGCTTCAACGCCTACTACGCGCAGATCCTGGCGGACTTCCGTCGGGTCCTGCTGTAAGGAGCGCACGCACATGGCCCTCATCGAAGTCAAGGTGCCGGACATCGGCGACTTCCAGGATGTCGCCGTCATCGAGCTGCTGGTCAAGCCTGGCGACACGATCCGGCCCGAGCAGAGCCTGGTGACGGTGGAGAGCGACAAGGCCTCGATGGAGATTCCCTCCTCGGCCGGCGGCGTGGTGCGCGAGCTGAAGGTGGCGCTGGGCGACAAGGTGCGGGAGGGCTCGGTGCTGCTCCTGATCGAAGCCGCCGAAGCAGCCGCTGCACCAGGGCCAGTCCCCGCAGCGGAGCGGCCACCGGCCGCTGCACCCGCTCCCGCGCCCGCTGCGGCTGCGGCTGCTGCATCCGGCCCGCCGGCAGCAGTTTCCGTGGCTTCCACCTACGCCGGCACCGTCGATCTGGAATGCGACCTGCTCGTGCTGGGTGGTGGGCCCGGCGGTTACTCGGCGGCCTTTCGCGCGGCCGACCTTGGCATGAAGGTGGTGCTCGTGGAGCGCTACGCGTCGCTGGGCGGGGTATGCCTCAACGTGGGCTGCATCCCGAGCAAGGCGTTGCTGCACGTGGCCGCCGTGATGGACGAGGTGAGCCACTTCGGCGCCCTGGGCATCGACTTCGGCGCGCCGCAGATCGACATGGGCAAGCTCCTGGCGCACAAGAACAAGGTCGTGGGCAAGCTCACGGGTGGCCTGGGCGCGATGGCCAAGATGCGCAAGGTGACCGTGGTGCGAGGCTACGGCAGCTTCGTCGACCCGCACCACCTCGCGGTGGAGGAGACCACCGGCGAAGCGCAGGACAAGACCGGCAAGACGCAGACCATCCGCTTCGGGCAGTGCATCGTGGCGGCGGGTTCGCAGGCGGTCCACCTGCCTTTTCTGCCCGACGACCCGCGCGTCGTCGACTCCACCGGTGCGCTGCAGCTGCGCCACAAGCCCGAGCGCATGCTCGTGATTGGCGGCGGAATCATCGGCCTGGAGATGGGCACGGTCTACTCCACGCTGGGTGCGCGGCTGGACGTCGTGGAGATGATGGACGGCCTCATGCAGGGGGCGGACCGCGACCTCGTCAAGGTGTGGCAGAAGATGAACGCGCACCGGTTCGACCGCATCTTGCTGAAGACCAAGACCGTGGGAGCCGAGGCGACTGCCGAGGGCATCCGCGTCAGCTTCGAATCGACCGACGGGCAGGCCAGCGAGGGCGTCTACGACCTCGTGCTGCAGGCCGTGGGGCGCTCGCCGAACGGGCGCAAGATCGGTGCCGACAAGGCGGGGGTCGTCGTCAGCGAGCGCGGCACCATCCCGGTGGACGCGCAAATGCGCACCAACGTGCCGCACATCTACGCCATCGGCGACATCGTCGGGCAGCCGATGCTCGCGCACAAGGCCGTGCACGAGGCACATGTGGCGGCGGAGGTGGCAGCCGGTGACGCGAAGGCGCGCTTCGATGCGCGCGTGATTCCCAGCGTGGCCTACACCGACCCCGAGGTGGCCTGGGTGGGCCTCACGGAAGATGAGGCCAAGGCGCGCGGGGTGGCCGTGAAGAAGGGCCTCTTCCCGTGGAGCGCCTCGGGCCGCGCGATCGCCAACGGCCGTGACGAGGGCTTCACCAAGCTGCTCTTCGATGCCCAGACGCACCGCATCCTGGGCGGGGGCATCGTCGGCACGCATGCCGGCGACATGATCGGCGAGGTGGCGTTGGCCATCGAGATGGGGGCCGACGAGATCGATATCGGCAAGACGATCCACCCGCACCCGACGCTCGGCGAGAGCATCGGCATGGCCGCTGAAGCAGCGCACGGCAGCTGCACCGATCTGCCGCCGGCACGGCGCTGAGTCGCGCGCAGCGGCACCATGAGAAAGGGGCCCCGCGGGGCCCCTTTGTGTGCCAGAAGGCCGGTGCTCAGGCCTTCTTGACCCAGGCGCTGCACCAGCCGGGGCCGGCGACCTGCTTGCCGGCGAAGAGCGGGCAGCCGCCCCACGCGTCGGCGGCCTTGCCCTGGAAGAGCTGGCAGTTCTGGCAGTTCTGGCCCTTCTGATACTTGGCGTGCTTGGACTTGGTGGCATCGGCCACGTAGCCGAGAGCCTTGGCCTGGGCGTCGTTCTCGTCGAGCTTGGCCTGTGCCAGAGCCTCGCGGCCAGCCAGCAGCGCGGCACCGGCCACGGGAACGATTCGGATGAATTGACGACGGGATTGCATCGAGGAATACCTCTCAGAAGAAACGGCGTTCAGTCGGACTGTCGAGCGCGGCCGCTTCAAGCGCGGGACGACAGCAAGCAGCAAAACCGGTGGAGGTTAGGGAGCCGCGGGACAGGCTGCAAGGATAACGGCCATTCCCGACTGGCTTGCTCGGAACGATGCCGTGACCACCTCCCAGAAACGGCTGCGTGCTCCCGCGCGTTGACATGGGATGACGCATCTCAGAGATCCACGCAGTGCAGCCCGAAGCTGCCGCGGCTGCGATCGGCGAAGTAGCGCTCCAGCGTTTCGCGCACCGTCCTGAAGGCCAGCTGCTCCCACGGCACCTCGTGCTCGCGGAACAGCCGCGCCTCGATCGTCTCGGGGCCGGGGTCGAAGTGCGTGTCGCACAGCCGCGCCCGATAGTAGAAATGCACCTGGCCCACGCGCACCACGTTCATCACGGTGTACAGGCCCTCTAGCTCGATGCGTGCGCCGGCCTCCTCGTCCGTCTCGCGCAGCGCGCCGGCGGCGGTGCTCTCTCCAAGCTCCAGGAACCCGGCCGGCAGCGTCCAGAAGCCGTGGCGCGGCTCGATGTTGCGCCGGCACAGCAGCACCTGGTCTTCCCACACGGGCACGGTGCCCACGACGTTGAGGGGGTTCTCGTAGTGGATCGTCGTGCAGCTGCCGCACACGGCACGCTCGCGGTTGTCGCCCTCGGGCACGCGGTAGGCCACGGGTTGGCCGCATTGCCGGCAGTGCTTGATGGGTGCACGGGGGAGCATGCAGCCAGTGTAGCGATCCGGCGCCGTGGCATCATCGCTTGCCGTCGTTCGGGCGGCGCCAGAAACAGGATCAGCGAAGATGGAACTCGTGTGTGCGGCACCCGCGCCGGTGCTCGTTCCGGTGGTGGGAGGCGGTGCGTTTCCGGTGCACCGCGTCTATTGCGTCGGCCGCAATTACGCCGAGCACGCCCAGGAGATGGGCCACACCGGGCGCGAGCCGCCTTTCTTCTTCCTCAAGCCGGCTGACACGGTCGTCTTCGTGGCGGACGGGCAGACCGGCGAAATCGATTACCCGACGCTGACCACCAACTTCCACCATGAGATCGAGCTCGTGGTGGCCATCGGCGTGGGCGGTTCGGGCATCCGTGCAGCTGACGCACTGCGCCACTTCTATGGCTATGCGATCGGGCTGGACATGACGCGGCGCGACCTGCAAAACGACATGAAGAAGCAGGGCCGGCCCTGGTGCATCGGCAAGGCTTTCGAGCAGTCGGCGCCCATCGGCCCGATCCATCCCCTTGCGCGCACGGGTGAGCTGACGCGCGGTCCGATCACCCTGCAGGTGGATGGCCAGCTCAAGCAGAAGGGCGACCTCTCCGACCTCATCTGGAACGTCGCCGAGACGATCGAGCACCTGAGCGCAGCCTGGGTGCTGCAGCCTGGCGATCTCATCTACACCGGCACGCCGGCCGGCGTGGGTGCCGTGACGCGCGGGCAGGTCATGGAAGGCCGCATCGAGGGCCTGGGCGAACTGCGGGTGCGGGTGCGCTGACGTGGAGCTCTACAACTTCTTCCGGTCCTCGGCGTCCTACCGCGTGCGCATCGCGCTCGCACTCAAGGGCATCGACTACGACTACCACCCGGTGCACCTGCAGAAGAACGAGCAGATGGCCGAGTCCTACGCTGCGGTGTCGGCCTCTCGCCTGGTGCCGCTGCTGCGCGACGGTGAGAAGGTGGTGACGCAGTCGCTGGCGATCATCGAGTACCTGGAGGAGACGCACCCGCAGCCGCCTCTGCTGCCTGCGGATCCGCTCGAGCGGGCTCGCGTGCGCGCGCTTGCGCTGGACATCGCCTGCGAGATCCACCCCTTGAACAACCTGCGCGTGCTGCGCTACCTGGTGGGGCCGTTGGGCGTGTCGGAGGACGACAAGAACCGCTGGTACCGCCACTGGGTGGAAACGGGTCTGGAGGTGGTGGAGCGCCAGCTCGCTGCCCAGCCGGGCACCTACTGCCACGGCGAGTCGCCGACGCTGGCCGACTGCGTGCTCGTGCCGCAGATCTTCAACGCGCGGCGTTTCGACTGCCGGCTCGACCACGTGCCGCACGTGATGCGCGTGTTCGATGCCTGCATGCGCCTGGACGCCTTCGAGAAGACGCGTCCCGAGGCCTGCCCCGACGCGGCCTGAGCCATGAGCCCCAGCGGCTGGCCCGTGCAGTGGGCGGCCCCGCACGGGGTGGGCGCGTGGATGACGACGCGCGCGGGTGGCCAGAGCACGGGGCCCTATGCCGCCTTCAATCTGGGCACCCACGTGGGGGATGCGCCGCTGGCCGTGGCGGCCAACCGGCGCGCACTTGCAGACTCGCTGGGCGGCGTGCGCCTTCAGTGGTTGCGCCAGGAGCACGGCGCGAGGGTGGTGCAGGCCACCACTGCAACCACGGACGACGAGCCTTGTGCGGATGCGGCGTGGACGGACGAGCCCGGTGTGGCCTGCTGCGTGCTCGTGGCCGATTGTCTGCCTGTGCTGCTGGCGGCGGCCAACGGCCGTGCCGTGGGGGCGGCGCATGCGGGCTGGCGCGGGCTGGCGGCAGGTGTGCTGGAAGCGGCCCTGAATCGGGTGGCCGACGGTGCGGGGTGCGAGCCTGGGCAGGTGGTCGCGTGGCTCGGGCCTTGCATCGGCCCGCGCCGCTTCGAGGTCGGCCAGGACGTGGTGCAGGCTTTCGGGGGCGGCTCGCGCTTCACGGCGCGTGGCTGGCGCGACGGTGCCCAACGCTGGCTCGCCGACCTGCCAGGGCTGGCGATCGATCGGCTTCGTCGGGCCGGTGTGATGGCGCTCAGCGACGGTGCAGCGTGCACCGTCGAGGATGCCTCACGGTTCTTTTCGTACCGTCGCGACGGCGTCACCGGGCGGCTGGCTGCTGCCGTCTGGCGGCTGCCCTGACGAGGCTTCGAGGGCACGGCGCGCACGCCGCCGAGCGGGTGTACCCAGGATGTAGAGCACGATGGTCAGGGGCAGCGCACCGTAGAGCAGCAGCGTGAAGAAGGCCCCGATCCACGACCCTTGTGCAGACAGGCCCTCGGCCAGCGCCATCATCACGACGACATAGATCCAGGCGATCGCTACCAGGTACATGGTGGAGCGCGATCTCGCCAGACGAAAGACGATGTCATATTGTGGTAAGTTGAAACGCGTAGATTACGGGTTGGAGTGTTCGACCGGAACGCCTGCCGCGAACCGCCCTGCCAGGCACACGGCAGCCGATCCCGCCTGACCGGATCCGCACGTTAGCGCTTTGCCCTGACATGTGCATGTCTGGCGCTCGAAGGCACTAAGGAAACGAGGAGAGCCTGCCCGTGAAACCCGTCGATCCCGGTCCCGTTGCCCAAGCCGCGCAGGCTTTCGGACAGGCGATGGCGGATTCGCTGAAGTCTGTCGGCGCCCTGCAGGTGCCGGGCGAGCAGTGGGGTGCCCTGCAAGCCGAGTATCTGAACCAGGCCGGCGCACTGTGGAACGAGGCGCTCGGCGCCGGCGGGGCGGCCCATCCCCTGAAGGACCGGCGCTTTGCAGGCACGGAGTGGAGTGCGAATCCGGGCAACGCCTTCCTGGCCCAGATGTACCTGCTCAACGCGCGCACGCTGATGCAGATGGCCGAGAGCGTGCAAGGTGATGCCAAGGCGCGCGCGCGCCTGCGTTTCGCCGTGCAGCAGTGGATAGACGCTGCGAGCCCGAGCAACTACCTGGCGACCAACCCGGAGGCGCTGAAGCGGGCGGTGGACACCCAAGGCCAGAGCCTGGCCAAGGGGCTGCAGCAGCTGTGGTCCGACGTGCAGAAGGGCCACGTCTCGCAGACCGACGAGACCGTCTTCGAGGTGGGTCG
>CAILKA010000418.1 GCA_903834645.1 uncultured beta proteobacterium | reverse complement strand
CTCGGGCGAGATCACCGAATACACGGCGTACTGCAGCATCAGCACCTGATCGGCCACGCTGATGGCCAGGGCGCCGCCCGAGCCGCCCTCTCCAATGATGGTGGTGATGATCGGCACCTCGAGCTGCGCCATCTCGTAGATGTTGCGCCCGATGGCCTCGCTCTGGCCGCGCTCTTCGGCACCGATGCCCGGGTAGGCGCCTGGCGTGTCGACGAAGGTGAAGATGGGCAGGCGGAACTTCTCGGCCAGGCGCATGTGTCGCAGCGCCTTGCGGTAGCCCTCCGGACGCGGCATGCCGAAGTTGCGCGCCGCGCGCTCCTTGGTGTCGCGCCCCTTCTGGTGGCCGATGACGACGCAAGGCTGGCCGTTGAACCGAGCCAGCCCGCCGACGATGCTCGTGTCGTCCGCGTAGGCGCGGTCTCCATGCAGCTCCTGGAAGTCCGTGAAGAGCTCCTCCACGTAGTCGAGCGTGTAGGGGCGTTGCGGATGGCGCGCGATCTGCGTCACCTGCCAGGGCGACAGGCTGGCGTAGATCTCCTTGGTGAGCTGCAGGCTCTTTTGCCCCAGCCGATCGATCTCGTCGGAGATGTCCACCGCCGATTCGTTCTGCACGTAGCGCAGCTCGTCGATCTTGGTCTCGAGATCGGCGATCGGCTGCTCGAACTCCAGGAAGTGTCTCTTGCCCATCGATGCTCCACCCCGCGAGCGGCGCGTGCGCCCAGGCTTGAACCCGCGGACTCTCGTGTTTTCAGTAGTCTACCGGCACCGGATCCAGGCTGCGCCACAGATACCAGGTGGCGACGCTGCGAAACGGCGCCCAGGCCTCGGCCACCTCTCGCGCTTCAGCCCGTGACACCGGCTCGCCGCTGAAGTAGTTCAGGCTGATGCCCTTGATCAGGCCCAGGTCGTCCAGGGGCAGCACGTCCGGGCGCATGAGGTGAAAGATCAGGAACATCTCCGCCGTCCAGCGGCCGATGCCGCGGATCTCGATGAGCTCGCGGATGATGGCCTCGTCGTCCATCGCCACCCACTGCGCCGCATGCACCCGGCCCTCTTCGAAGTGGCGGGCGAGATCCACCAGGTATTCGGCCTTGCGTGCCGACAGGCCAGCCCCCCGCAGCTCCTGCGGGGCCAGGCGCAGAACGCGCTGCGGATCGACGGGCGGAACGCCGCCGCCGGCCAGCGCCGCAAAGCGTTCCCACACCGACTGCGCTGCCTTCACCGAGATCTGCTGCCCGACGATCGACCGCGCGAGCGTCGTGAACGCATCGCCACGCCCGCTGAGGCGCACGTCGCCGAACTGCGGGATCAGCCGCTTCAGGACACGGTCGCGACGCTTGAGGTGCCGGCAGGCCTCGTCCCAGAAGGCTGGCGCGCTGGAGAGGTCGGCAGTCATCGGCACTCAGGCCCGCACCCAGGTAGTGCCTTGTGGCCCGTCCTTGAGCTCGATGCCCTGCGCCGCCAGTTCGGCACGGATGCTGTCGGCCAGCGCGTAGTCGCGCGCCTGCTTGGCCTGAACCCGGGCGGCGATGCGCTCGGCCACCTGCTGCTCCGACAGACCCGTGCCGGCCTGCAGAAAGGCCCGGGCCTCCTGCTGCAGCAGCCCCAGCACCCCGGCAAGCGTACGCAGCCAGGCCGCGGCCTCCGGGGAGCGGCTGCGGTGCACCTCGGCTGCCAGCTCGAACAGCACGGCCACCGCGCCGGGGGTGTTGAAGTCGTCGTCCATCGCGGCGCGAAAGCGCGCCGCCGCGGCGTGCGTCCAGTCGATCACAGCCATGGCCTGCGCGGGCACCGTCTCCAGCGCACCGTACAGCCGCCGAAGCGCACTTCGTGCGTCGTCGAGGTTGGCATCGCTGAAGTTGAAGGGGCTGCGGTAGTGGGTGCGCAGCATGAAGAAGCGCACTGTCTCGCCGTCGTAGCGCCCGAGCACGTCGCGGATGGTGAAGAAGTTTCCGAGCGACTTCGACATCTTCTCGTCGTCGACGTTCAGGAACCCGTTGTGCAGCCAGTAGCGCACGAAGGGCCGTCCGCTTGCGCCCTCGCTCTGCGCGATCTCGTTCTCGTGGTGGGGGAACTGGAGGTCCATCCCGCCGCCATGGATGTCGAAGGGCTCGCCCAGCAGCGCGCAACTCATCGCCGAGCACTCGATGTGCCAGCCTGGCCGACCCACGCCGAAGGGCCCGGGGTACTTGGCGTCCTCGGGCTCGTCGGGCTTGGCGCCCTTCCAGAGCACGAAGTCCAGCGGATCCTCCTTCGCGTCGGCCACGGCCACGCGTTCACCCGCGCGCAGCTCATCCAGGCTCTTGCCCGAGAGCTTGCCGTAGCCGGCAAAGCGCCGCACCGCGTAGTTCACGTCCCCGTTGGACGCCCGGTAGGCCAGGCCGCGCTGCTCGAGGCGAGCGATCAGATCGAGCATCTGCGGCACGTACTCGGTGGCGCGCGGCTCATGCGTGGGCACCTCGATGCCCAGGCGGGAGATGTCTTCGCGCATGGCCGCGATCATCTCGTCGGTGAGGGCGCGGATCGACACGCCACGCTCGAGCGCACGGCGGATGATCTTGTCGTCGATGTCGGTGATGGTGCGCACGTAGGTGACGCGGTAGCCGCTCGCCCGCAGCCAGCGGTAGACGATGTCGAAGGCCATCATCATTCGCGCGTGGCCGACGTGGCACAGGTCGTAGATCGTCATGCCGCACACGTACATGCGCACGTGCCCCGCTTCGAGGGGATGGAAGGGCTCGACGCTGCGCGACAGCGTGTTGTAGACGTTCAGGCTCATGTGCGGGGAGTGACAGGAGGGGCTCGCCAACGCGCAAGGGGTGCTCGGGGGCACTGCCGCGGCCCCTGCCGGCCGATAGAATCGTCGATCCAGTATAGCGGCGCGCCTGGTGATCGACGCATTTGCCATCCCTCGCCGGGCCGGTCTCGAGATCCTGGCCTGGGCCTGTCTTGCCCTGTCGTGTGCAGTCGCAGGCGGACCTGCACGCGCGGCGACCGCCGGCTCTTCTGCCCCGGCCGTGCGTGCAGCACCTGACAGCCGTGCGGCCGATCCCTACCTCGAGGTGCAGAGGCTGATCCGTGCGGGCGATCCCGCCGCCGCGCTGGCGCGGCTTGAGAGCGTGACGCCTGAGCAGGCACGCGAGCCGAGGTGGCGCTTTGCGCGCGGCGTGGTGCTGGCCGAGCTGGGCCGCGTCCAGGAGGCGGTGGTGGCCTACACCACCCTCACGCAGGAATTCCCGGAGCTGGCCGAGCCCTACAACAACCTGGCCGTGCTGCGCGCCGCGCAGGGCCAGTTGGACGAGGCCCGCGTCGCCCTCGAAGCCGCGCTGCGCGCCGATCCCACCCACCGCGAGGCCCGCGAGAACCTGGGCGACCTCTACGTGCGCCTGGCCGTGCGCCTGTGGGAAGGCCTGGGGCCCGCTGCGGGGCGCCGCGAGCCAGACGCCGATCTCGCCCGCAAGCTGCGGCTGGCGCGCGAGATCAGTGCTCCCGGCCGATGAGCGACACTTCCAACCTTCACACTTCCGGATCCTGCCTGGAGCTTCTGGCCATGCGATTGCCCACCCGCGCCGCCCTGCTGCTGTCGATGCTGCTTGCCGCACTGCCCGCCTGGGCGCAGAAGGTGCGATTGCAGACTTCCGCCGGCGACATCGTGATTGCCCTGCAGGCCGACAAGGCTCCCCGCTCGGTGGAGAACTTCCTGCAGTACGTACGGGCCAGCCACTACGACGGCACGATCTTCCACCGCGTGATCGAGAGCTTCATGATCCAGGGCGGCGGCTTCGATGCGCAGCTCAACCAGAAGCCCACGCGCGGCCCCATCCCGCTGGAAGCGCGCAACGGCCTGAACAATGTGCGAGGAACCGTCGCGATGGCACGCACCGCCGTACCCGACTCGGCCACGGCACAGTTCTTCATCAACGTGGTCGACAATGCCTTCCTGGACGCCGCCAATGCGCGCGACGGCCAGGGCTATGCGGTCTTTGGCCGGGTGGTCGAGGGCATGGATGTCGTGGACCGCATCCGCGCCGTGCCCACTGCATCCCGGGGGCCGCACCAGAACGTCCCCACGATGCCCATCACGATCCGCAAGGCCACCGTCGAGAACTGAGATCGAGAACTGAGAACCTGCCCATGAACCCCCAAGTAGACCTCCACACCTCCTCTGGCGTCATCCGCGTCGAACTCGACGCCGACAAGGCCCCGCTGTCCGCCGAGAACTTTCTCGCCTATGCGCGCGCAGGCCACTACGACGGCACAGTCTTCCACCGCGTGATCAAGGGCTTCATGGTCCAGGGCGGCGGGATGGACACCGACATGCGTCAGAAGTCCACGCGCGAGCCCATCCGCAACGAGGCTGCCAACGGGCTGCGCAACACGCGCCACACGCTGGCCATGGCACGCACGTCCGATCCGCACTCGGCCACCGCGCAGTTCTTCATCAACACGGTCGACAACGGCTTCCTCGACTTTCGCGCCGAGAACGCGCAGGGCTGGGGCTATGCGGTGTTCGGCCGCGTCGTCTCAGGCTCTGACGTGGTGGACCGCATCGAGGCCGTGCGCACCGGGCGCAAGGGCTTTCACGACGACGTGCCGCTCGAACCGGTGACGATCGAGCGCGCGGTCGTCGTCGAGTGAACGCACCGCCGCCGGCGGCGCCTGACGCCGCCGCGCCGGTGATCCTGGTGGGGCCGCACTGCCGTGCGGTGGACTTCCTCTCCGACGTCCACCTGCGGCCCGATGCCCCTCTCACGTTCGAAGCCTGGCGTGCGCACATGCTGAGCACGCCTGCCGATGCCGTCTTTATGCTGGGCGACCTCTTCGAGCTGTGGATCGGGGACGACGCCGGCGCCGGCCGCTTCGAGTCTGCCTGCCTGGAAGTGCTGCGTGAGTCGGCACGCACGCGACGCCTGGCCTTCATGGCCGGCAACCGCGACTTCCTCCTCGGCGCGCAAGCGCACCGGGAGGTGCCGATGGAGCAGTTGCCGGATCCCGTCGTGCTCGAGGGCTTTGGCGCCCGGCTGCTGCTGGCCCACGGCGATGCCTGGTGCCTCGAGGACGCCGCTTATCAGGCCTTCCGCCGCGAGGTGCGGGGGCCGGCCTGGCAGCAGGATTTTCTGAGTCGCCCGCTGTCCGAGCGGGCCGCTGTCGCGGCGGGCATCCGCCAGGCCAGCCAGGCGCGCAAGCGCAGCCTGCCAGACCCGGCGCTGTGGGCCGATGTCGACCACGGCGCCGTTGAAGTCGCGCTCCGGCAAGCCGGCGCACGCACCCTCGTGCACGGCCATACCCACCGGCCAGCGCGCCACGATCTCGGTACGGGTCTGGAGCGGTGGGTGCTCTCTGACTGGGACTTCGAGGGCCAGGTGCCTCGTGGCGACGTGCTGCGCTGGAGCGCAGCCGGTCTGGCCCGTCACCCCGTGGTTTCACCATGATCCACGCCTGGCGCTCGGCGTGGCAAAGCTGGCGCGAGCGCACTGCGCTTGCGCGACGGGTCATCCCCGATGTGCTGTGGCGCCGCACCCTCAAGCGCTTCGCCTTCTTGCCGCGCGAGGGCGAGCGCGAAGCACGCCTGCGCCGCATGACCAGCCTCTTCCTGGACCGCAAGGAATACACCGGCGCGCATGGACTGGTCGTCACCGACGACATCGCGGTGGCCATCGCCGCGCAAGCCTGCCTGCCGGTGCTCGAACTGGGTCTGGAGCGCTACGACGGCTTCGTCGGCATCGTCGTCCACCCGGGCCAGGCCCGTGCGCATCGCCAGCACGAAGATGAGAGCGGCGTGTGGCATGAGTACGAGGAGGTCGTGTCGGGCGAGGCGCTCGAGGGCGGGCCGGTGATGCTGTCGTGGCGCGATGTGCGCGGTGCCGGTGCCTCGGCCAGCCGCGGCTACAACGTCGTGATCCACGAGTTTGCCCACGTGCTGGACATGGCCGATGGCCAGACCGATGGCGTGCCGCTGCTGCCGCCCGGCCTGCCACGCGCGCGCTGGGTGGAAACGATCACCGCCGAGTTCGAGCGCTTCACCCAGGCGGTGGACGCCGGCGTCGAAACTGCGCTCGACCCCTACGGCGCGCAGGCGCCCGAAGAGCTCTTCGCCGTGGCAAGCGAGGCCTTCTTCGTCTCGCCCGAGCTGCTGCTGGGTGAGCACCCGCAGCTGTACGAGCTGCTGCGCGACTTCTACCGCCAGGATCCTGAGGCCGCCCTTCGCGGGACCGCCAGCCCAGCCGCCCCTTGACGCCGAACAGCCCCCCCGGCCTCAGGCCGCCGCCGCCTCCGCCTTGGAGCGATCGTTCTTCTTGGGCGGCTGGATGTCGAGTGTCACTTCACCCTTGTCGTCCACGCCCACCGTGAGGCGCCCACCGTCGGTGAGCCGCCCGAACAGCAGCTCGTCGGCCAACGCACGCCGGATGGTGTCCTGAATCAGGCGCTGCATCGGGCGCGCGCCCATCAGAGGGTCGAAGCCCTTCTTGGCGAGCTGGCGCCGCAACGCGTCGGTGAACGTGGCCTCCACCTTCTTCTCGCCGAGCTGGCTCTCGAGCTGCAGCAGGAACTTGTCGACGACGCGCAGGATGATCTCCTCGTCGAGCGCGCGGAAGCTCACGATGGCGTCGAGCCGGTTGCGGAACTCGGGCGTGAACAGACGCTTGATGTCTGCCATCTCGTCGCCCTGCTCGCGGCGCGAGGTGAAGCCGATCGTCGACTTGTTCATCGTCTCCGCCCCAGCATTGGTGGTCATGACGATGATGACGTTGCGGAAGTCCGACTTGCGGCCGTTGTTGTCGGTCAGGGTGCCGTGGTCCATCACCTGGAGCAGCACGTTGAAGACATCCGGATGCGCCTTCTCGATCTCGTCTAGCAGCAGCACCGCGTGGGGTTTCTTCGTGACCGCCTCGGTGAGCAGGCCGCCCTGGTCGAAGCCGACGTAGCCGGGAGGCGCGCCAATCAGGCGACTCACTGCGTGGCGCTCCATGTACTCCGACATGTCGAAGCGGATCAGCTCGATGCCCAGCACGTAGGCGAGCTGGCGTGCCACCTCCGTCTTGCCCACGCCCGTGGGGCCGCTGAACAGGAAGGAGCCGATGGGCTTTTCCGGCTTGCCCAGGCCCGAGCGCGCCATCTTGATGGCGGAGGCAAGCGCCTCGATGGCCGGATCCTGGCCGAAGACCACGCTCTTGAGATCGCGGTCCAGGCTCTTGAGCTTGCCGCGGTCGTCGTTGGACACGCTGGCCGGCGGGATGCGCGCGATCTTGGCCACGATCTCCTCGACCTCGGTGCGGGTGATCGTCTTCTTCTGCTTGTTCTTGGGCAGGATGCGCTGGGCGGCGCCGGCCTCGTCGATGACGTCGATCGCCTTGTCTGGCAAGTGCCGGTCGGTGATGTACTTGGCCGAGAGCTCGGCCGCTGCCTGAAGCGCGGCGGTCGCGAACTTCACGCCATGGTGGTCCTCGAAGCGCGACTTCAGGCCCTTGAGGATCTCCACCGTCTGCTCCACCGAGGGCTCGACGACATCGATCTTCTGGAAGCGACGCGACAGGGCCGAGTCCTTCTCGAAGACACCGCGGTATTCGGTGAAGGTGGTCGCGCCGATGCACTTGAGCGAGCCGTTGGACAACGCAGGCTTGAGCAGGTTGCTCGCGTCCAGCGTGCCGCCGCTGGCCGCCCCGGCCCCGATCAGCGTGTGGATCTCGTCGATGAAAAGGATGGCGTTCGGCTGGTCCTTGAGCTGCTTGAGCACGCCCTTGAGGCGCTGCTCGAAGTCGCCGCGGTACTTGGTGCCGGCCAGCAACGCGCCCATGTCGAGCGAGTAGACGCTCGCCTGTGAAAGCACCTCGGGCACATCACCCTGCGTGATGCGCCAGGCCAGGCCCTCGGCGATCGCCGTCTTGCCCACGCCGGCCTCACCCACGAGCAACGGGTTGTTCTTGCGCCGGCGGCAAAGCACCTGGATCACGCGCTCCACCTCGGACTCGCGGCCGATCAGCGGATCGATCTTGCCCTCGCGCGCCTGCTGGTTGAGGTTCTGCGTGAACTGGTCCAGCGGGGAGCTCTTCTGCTCGCCACCGCCACCACTCCCCTCCTCCCGCTCGCCGCCACCCTCGCTGGCCGGGCTGTCGCCGGGCCGTGCGGGCTCGGGCGGGTCCGACTTGCGGATGCCGTGGGCGATGAAGTTGACGACGTCCAGGCGCGTCACGCCCTGCTGGTGCAGGTAGTAGACGGCATGCGAGTCCTTCTCGCCGAAGATGGCCACCAGCACGTTCGCGCCGGTGACTTCCTTCTTGCCGCTGCCGGTGGACTGCACGTGCATGATCGCGCGCTGGATCACACGCTGGAACCCGAGCGTGGGCTGGGTGTCCACCTCCTCCGTTCCGGACACGGTGGGCGTGTTCTCCTTGATGAAGCCCGCCAGGCTCTTGCGCAGCTCCTCGATGTTGGCGGCGCAGGCCCTCAACACCTCGGCGGCCGACGGGTTGTCGAGCAAAGCCATCAGCAGGTGCTCGACGGTGATGAACTCGTGGCGCTGCTGGCGCGCCTCGACGAACGCCATGTGCAAGCTCACTTCCAGTTCTTGCGCAATCATGCAGCCTCCATGGTGCATTGAAGCGGATGCTGGCCGCGGCGGGCCTCGGACAGCACCAGTTCGACTTTGGTGGCCGCGACGTCCTTGGGGTAGACCCCGCAGACACCACGACCCTCGTGATGGACCTTCAGCATGATCATCGTGGCCGTCTCCAGATCATGCTGGAAATGCTTCTGGAGTACGTGGATGACGAACTCCATCGGGGTGTAGTCGTCGTTGAGCATGACAACCTGGTAACGAGGAGGAGGCTCGACCCGCGACGCCTGCCGCTCCACGACAACGGTGCCCTCCTCGCGTGGCGTGGCACCCGGCGCACTCGGTCGGCGGGGGCTGCCGGTGCCGGGGCGGGGGATTCGGGTGGCCATGGCCCATTCTATCGGTCTGCGTGTGCGCATGTAGAGGCGAAAAACAGCCCTGAGACACCATTCACACCTGGAGATCTCTCCCGAAAAGCAAGAAGCCTGCCAAGTGGCAGGCTTCTTGTGAGAGCTCAGGGGCCGGGCGTCTACATCTGCTCGATCATCACCTGACCGAAGCCCGAGCAGGACACCTGCGTGGCCCCTTCCATCAGCCGCGCGAAGTCGTAGGTGACCCGCTTGGTCTGGATGGCGCGCTCCATGGAGGAGATGACCAGGTCAGCGGCCTCCACCCAACCCATGTGGCGCAGCATCATCTCGGCCGACAGGATTTCCGACCCAGGGTTGACGTAGTCCTTGCCCGCGTACTTCGGTGCCGTGCCGTGCGTGGCCTCGAACATCGCCACCGAGTCGCTCAGGTTGGCGCCGGGAGCGATGCCGATGCCGCCGACCTGGGACGCCAGGGCGTCGGAGACGTAGTCGCCGTTGAGGTTCAGGGTGGCGATCACGGAGTACTCCGCCGGGCGCAGCAGGATCTGCTGCAGGAAGGCGTCGGCGATGGAGTCCTTGATCGTGATCTCGCGCCCCGTCCTGGGGTTCTTGAAGCGGCACCACGGCCCGCCATCGATCGGCTCGGCACCGAATTCGCGCTGCGCCAGGGCGTAGCCCCAGTCGCGGAAGCCCCCTTCCGTGAACTTCATGATGTTGCCCTTGTGGACGAGCGTCACCGAGGGCTTGTCGTTGTCGATGGCGTACTTGATGGCCGCCCGGGTCAGGCGATTGGTGCCTTCCTTCGAGATCGGCTTGATGCCGATACCCGAGGTATTCGGGAAACGTATTTTCTTGACGCCCATTTCCTCTTGCAGGAACTTG
>CAILKA010000417.1 GCA_903834645.1 uncultured beta proteobacterium | reverse complement strand
CGACAGGGTGTTACCCAGCACGATGTTGCTGATGTCCTGGCCCCGAATCAGCATGTCGGCCTTGCAGATCGCGTAGGACTCGGCGTTGAGTTCCTGGCCGAACACTGTCAGGCGGGCCTTCGGGTTCAATTCGTGCAGGTACTCCGCCGCCACCGACAGCATGCCGCCTGTCCCTGCGGTCGGGTCGTACATCGCCCGCACCACGCCGGGCAAGGTCAGTGCATCGTTGTCCTCGATAAACAGCAGGTTCACCATCAGGCGGATGACCTCGCGTGGGGTGAAGTGCTCACCGGCCGTCTCGTTGGAGATCTCGGCGAACTTGCGGATCAGTTCCTCGAACACCAGCCCCATCTGCACGTTGTCGACCACCGAGGGGTGCAGGTCGATGCGGGCGAACTTCTCGGTGACGAGGTACAGCAGCTTGGCCTTGTGCAGCCGCTCGACCGAACCCGCGAAGTCGAAGTGCTCGAAGATCGACCGCACGTCGGGCGAGAAGCCCTGGATGTAGCTGTCCAGGTTGGCGCGGATCTCGCTCTGGTCGCCGATGAGCTTGCCCATGTCCAGTGGCGAGACGTTGAAGAAGTCCAGGCCAGCCTTGCGCTTGACGAAGGGCTCGAAGGCGATGCCGGCGGCCTGCTTGGCGGCATGCTCGTTCAGCACCTGGGCCTTGGTAGGTTCAAGGACGCAGTCCAGGCGACGCAGCACAGTGAAGGGCAGGATCACCCGGCCGTACTCGCTCTGCCTGAAGTCGCCACGGAGGAGGTCGGCAACTGACCAGATGAGGGACGAGAGGGTCTGCTGGTTCATGTGAAGGGCGACTGCTCCGAGGTTGCGCGAGCCAGATCCCCGTCGGGATGAGGCGGCAGCCGAGATGGTATCCGGGCGGCGCTAGCAGCTGGAGTAATTGCGCCTGGAGGCCCCTTCGTGGCTCGCGGCGACCCCCAGGCTGGCAGACAGCTACGCCCGTTCCACCACGCCCGCTTGCAGCCAGTCAACGCGCCATAAGAGCGCTCCCGTCGACCCGGACTCAGTCTGCAGCAGGGACGTCGTGTTGAACCCGCAGCGAGCCAGCCACCCCTGTGGCAGCGGCAGCCTGCCGGCGACACACGTTCAGTGGGTTCCCATGCCGAGCACTTGGCCGCCAATGCAGTGGTCGAAGACCCTCAGGTAAGCGCCCTTTCACAGGCTTCGACGATCACCTGTGGCCTGCTCTTGCGACGTGGCGCAGACTTCCGCTTTTCCGTGCCGGCGCTCACTCCATCGTCATCGGTGAGCCCTGACACGGGCCGGAGGCAGCGGTCAGGGGCTGGCCCCTCCGCATGCTCGACGAACCTGATCACGACCTCGTTGAAGCGGTAGACCAGCGTCTTCCGACCACTGACGGCGCGGACGTGCCAGATGTGGCCGTGGCCCGACAGGACTAACGGCCTGCCCGTCTGGATGCCGAGGACCTCGACGATCTGACCCAGGTTCTGTGGGAGTTCGGTGTTCACCACGATGGCGAGGTCACCGACCTTGCAGTTGAGTGCGGTCATGTGTTTTAGCTGTTCGGCGCTGTGCCGGGGCGCAAGCAGACAAATCCCCTGCCCGCAGAGTGCCGCAGGCACACCCACTGTACCTGTTACGGGGCCAGGGTCGGGCATCTACCGTTCCATCTGTCCGCTCACTGCTGCGGGATCACCCTCGTCGTTTGATCGTGGTCCGGCCACCGTCGGGGATCGCTATGCAGGGCGCCAGACGGCTCTAGGTGGGCCTCAGTGATTGCCCAGAGCGCCTGACCTTCACACCGTGCACGTATCCCGGTATGGTCGACTCCCATGACGAAGCCGGCCATCACGTTGGAAGTCCTGCCGGCAGGCTTCGGTGACCGCCTGCTCGCCCGCTGTGTTCTGTCGGCAGGCACACAAGGCGGATGCAGG
>CAILKA010000416.1 GCA_903834645.1 uncultured beta proteobacterium | reverse complement strand
TGGCCGTTGAAGGTCAGCGCCGAGTAGCGAAACAGCAGCGTCGTGTCGGGATGGATGTCGCACCCCCACTCGGCTGGGCTCTCGGGGCGCGGCGGCGCTGCCGCCCGGGTCGCCGCGCCCGGCGGATCGGCCTCGCGGTAGACGATGTCCTGCTCTTCCACGATGCAAACCTGGCTGTCGATCCCGATCGTGTGCTCGACCGTGACGAACCACAGGCTGCCGCGCCGGCCCACCTTGTGCTCGACGCGCGCGATGCGGCTGGTGCGCGTGGCCAGCGAGTCGACGGTCGGTGCGCGCAGGTACTGCACCCGGCTGCCCGCCCACATCCGCCGCGGCAGTTCGATGGGGGGCAGGAAGCCGCCACGTTGCGGGTGGCCGTCGGGCCCAAGGCCCCCGCGTGCAACCACCGGGTTGAAGAACATCCAGTGCCAGCCCGGCGGCAGGGGCTCGCCCGCAGCGGGCGCCGTGTCCAGGCCCAGCGTGGCGGCCAGCGCCTGCACGGGCCAGGCCGCGAGGCGCTCGGTGCGCACCTCCTCGCGGCCCACCCAGGCCTCGTAGGTGACGCTCATCGATCCACTCCCGCCGCGCCCGCTAGGCATGGGCTCCAGAGATCACGTGGGTCCATAGAATGCATTCTATTTCCCGGGGAAGCGACCGGAATGCGGGTTTTCATCGGCCCATGGCACATGACACCCACCTATGCCCTCCATAGAATGCATCAAATGAGCCAGGAAGACGAGCCCAGCAACCCCACCCGACCCCTGGCGGGCCGCCGCGTCATCGAGCTGGGCACGATGCTGGCCGCCCCGTTTGCCACCCACATCCTGGCCCAGCTCGGCGCAGAGGTGATCAAGGTGGAGCCCCCGCGCGGAGACCCCACCCGCGCGCTCGTGCGCGGTGGGCCCAGCGGCACGTTCATCGCCTACAGCCACGACAAGAAGAGCGCGTGCATCGACCTCGCCACGCCAGCAGGCCGGGAAGCCCTCGTCCAGCTGGTGGCCGGCGCCGACGCCCTGGTCCACAACCTCGCACCGCAGGCGGCACGCAAGCTCGGGCTCACGCGGGAAGACTGCGCGGCCATCAACCCGCGCCTGATCTATTGCCACATCCGCGGCTATGGTGCGGGCCCCCAGGCCGAGGAGCTGGCCTCCAACCCGGCGGCCGAGGCCGCCACCGGGGTGATGGAGGCCAACCGCATCGACGGCCGCCCGAGCCGCCTGGGCCCCTCGTACCACGACCAGTTCGCCGGCGCCTACGCCGTGATCGGTATGCTCGCGGCGATGCTCCAGGCCGCCCAGGGCCGCCCTGTCGCCCCCGTGGAAGTGGGCCTGTACGAGACCGGCCTGCACGTGGCGGCCCGCGACCTCGTGGGCGTGCAACTCAAGCAGCACCTCCTGGGCCGGCCCGAGCGCGAACCGCACGGCGAGTTCAGCATGCCCGGCTACGGCGCCTACGAGACGGCAGACGGGCGCTGGCTGTACCTCGTGATGCTCAGCGACAGCCACTGGGAGAAGTTCTGCCAGGCGCTGGAGCTCGAGCACGCGGGCGACCCGTCGCTGGCCACGCTGCGCCAGCGCAAGAAGGCGCGCGAACGGGTCGAGGAACTCGTGCGCCAGGCCGTGCGCGCTCGCCCCCTCGAGGACGCAGCCGACCGCTTGAAGGCCGCCGGCATGGGTTGCACCGAGGTGCTGCCGCTTGAGCGGGTGCTCGATGCGGCGCAGGCACGGGCGCCCGGCAAGCTGCGACGCGTGCAGTTCCGGGGCCTGGACTTCGAGGTGCCCGAGTTCCCCTGGACGCCCAGGACGGACACGCCGCCCGAAGGACTCGCGCCTCCCGAGCTGGGCGCCCACACGCAGCAGCTGCTCGCGGATTCGGGCGTGCCGCAGGAGGCTCGCGCGCAGGTGCAGGCGCACGGGCCGGCGAGCGGGTTCGCCTGGGCACCGGTGCGCCGCGAGGGCTGAGCCGATGAATCGCGTGTGCATCGTGGGCGCGGGCGCGGTGGGCGGCTATGTCGGGGCGCACATGGCGCGTGCCGGCGTGGACGTGGTGCTGGTGGATGCCTGGGCCGAGCACGTGCAGGCCATGCGCCAGGGTGGCCTGCGCGTGGAAGGGATGGACGGCGCAGGCTCGGTGCATGCGGCCGTGCGGGCCCTGCACGTGCACGAGGTGCAGCAGCTCGTGCGCGAGCCGGCCTTCGACGCGGCCTTCATCGCCGTGAAGTCCTACGACACCGCGTGGGCCACGCAGCTGGTGGCGCCCTTTCTTGCAGCCTCGGGTTGCGCGGTGTCGCTGCAAAACAGCATCAACGAGCCCGCCATCGCCGCCATCGTGGGCTGGCCGCGCACGCTCGGCGTCTCGGTGAGCGCGCTGGCCGCCGAGCTCGTGGAGCCTGGCCGCATCGTGCGCCACTCGCCGCTGGGCGACCTGCACAAGCCCGGCATGCGCGTGGGTGAGCCGCACGGCCAGGTGACGCGACGCGCCGAGCGCATCGCCGAGTGGCTGGCCCTGGGCGACACCT
>CAILKA010000415.1 GCA_903834645.1 uncultured beta proteobacterium | reverse complement strand
TGTCGAAGAAGAGCTCGTTGGTCTCGTGGTTGACCATGTTGGCGATCGGCCGCACCGTGAGCCCGTGGGCGCGCGCGTGTGCCAGATCGACGATGAAGCACGACAGCCCCGCGGTCTTGCGGCTGACCTGGTCCAGCGGCGTCGTGCGCGCCAGCAGGATCATCAGGTCACTGTGCTGCACGCGCGAGATCCACACCTTCTGGCCGTTGACGACCCAGCGCCCGTCCTTCCTCACCGCGCTCGTCTTGAGCTTGGTGGTGTCGCTGCCCGTGGTGGGCTCGGTCACGCCCATCGACTGCACACGCAACTCGCCTGCGGCGATCCTGGGCAGGTAGCGGCGCTTCTGCTGCTCGGTGCCGTGGCGCGTGATGGCATTCATCACGTACATCTGGCCGTGGCACGCACCCGCGTTGCCGCCGCTGCGGTTGATCTCCTCCATGATCACCGAGGCCTGCGCCATCGTCAGGCCCGGGCCGCCGTAGTCCTGCGGGATCAGCGCCGCGAGCCAGCCCGCGCGCGTGAGCGCGTCGACGAAGGCCTCCGGGTAGCCGCGCTCCTGGTCGATGCGGCGGAAGTACTCGTCGGGGAACTGCCGGCACAGCTGGCGCACTCCGTCGCGTATGTCCTGGTGCGGGTCGGGCTCGTTCAGTCTGCTAGGCATGGCATCCCTCTCACTCCGGCTCGATCTTTGCCGCCCGAATCACCTCGCCCCAGCGTCGGATCTCGCCGGACAGCAGCGCCTGCAGCTCCGCGGGCGTGCTGGCGGAAAGACGCATGCCGGCGCGGCCGAGCTTGTCGCGCACCGAGGCCGAGGCCACCGCCTCGCGCACCGCGCGGTTGAGCACGGCCACCACCTCGCCCGGCGTGCCCGCCGGCGCGGCGATGGCGTTCCAGCTCGCCACGTCGTAGCCCGGCACGCCCGCTTGCTGGACGGTGGGCACCTCCGGCAGGGCCGGGTTGCGCTGCGCGGAGGTCACGGCCAGCGCCTTGACCGCGCCGGCGGCCACCTGCGGCAGCATGGGCCCGGTGACTTCGAAAGCCAGGTCGATCTCCCCGGCACGCAGCGCGGTGAGCACGGCCGGGCTGCCCTTGTAGGGCACCACGAGCGCGTCGATGCGCGCCTCGGTCTCGAAGAGCTTGGCTGCCAGGTGCTGCGTGCTGCCCGGGGCAATCGTGCCCACGTTGAGCTTGCCCGGGTTCGCCCGCGCCCAGGCCAGGGCCTCGGCCAGCGTGGCAAAGCGCAAGGAGGCCGGCGCGAAGATCCCGAGATCGAAGAAGCCCAGCGTGGAGACCGGCGCGAAGTCGCGCAGTGGGTCGTAGGGCAGGCGCCGAAAGAGACCCACGCTCACGGCGTTGGCATTGCTCATGAGCAGCAGCGTGTGGCCATCGGCCCGCGCCGTGGCCACGGCCTGGCTGGCCACGATGCTCCCTGCGCTGGGCCGGTTCTCCACCACCACCGCAACACCGAGCGTGCGCGCCATGTGCTCGGCCACTGCGCGCGCCGTGAGGTCGGCGATGCCACCGGGCGCGAAGGGCACGAGCAGCGTGATCGGCCGCTCGGGAAAGCGCGTCTGTGCACGAGCTTGCGGCCAGAGGCTCCACGCGAGCGCAGCGGCCCACCCGGCCTGCAGCGCCATGCGCCGGGTGGGCTGGCTCATCGCAGCCGCTGCGGCGAGACGGCCTGGGCCGAGACGCCTTCTTGCGCCAGCGCGTCGGGCACGGGTTCTGCGCACACGAGCGCGGCCGCCAGCGCCGAGGCGCCCGCCGCGCTCTGCAGGCCGTAGCCACCCTGCCCGGCGAGCCAGAAGAAGGGCGGCGCCGCGGCTTCCCAGCCGATCACGATCTCGCCATCGGGCGCAAAGGTGCGCAGGCCCGCCCAGGTGCTCGCGGGCCGCTGGATGCGCAGCGTCGTGGCCTGCTCGATCCCGTGGATGCCCAGCGCGATGTCCAGCTCCTCGGGCTGCACGTCGTGCGCATGCGTGGGATCCGCGTTGGCCGGCGAGCCCAGCAGCCGGCCGGCATCGGGCTTGAAGTACCAGCCCTCGTCAATGTCGATGACGGCGGGCCACGACGATGGATCCGCCCCCTCGGGTGCCGTGAAGGTGAAGGCGCTGCGACGCCTGGGCTGCAGGCCCAGGGGCGCGATGCCAAAGCGTGCGGCCACCTCGTCGGCCCAGGCGCCAGCGGCGTTCACCACGACGCCGGCGCTCAGGCTGCGGCCATCGGTCAGGTGCAGCGTCCAGGCCTGGCCATTGAAGGTGCCCCCCTGCAACTCGGCGTCGCACCACAACGTGACACCGGCGGCACGCGCGCCGCGCAGGAACCCCTGATGGAACGCGTGCACGTCCAGGTCCATCGCGTCGTCCTCGGTGATCGCACCGGCCAGGTCGTCCGAGCGCAGGCAGGGCACGCGCGCACGCGCCTCGTGCGCATCGATGCGCCCGACCTGCTGCCCGGCATCCCGCATCGCCTGCCACGTCTGCTCGAGCTGCTCGCGCTGCGCGTGCGAGGCGACGTACAGCACCCCTCGCGGGTGCAGCAGCGGCACGTCGGTGAAGCCCGCTGGCGGCTGGGTCAGGAAAGCGCGGCTGGCGCGCGTGAGCGCACGCACCTGCGCCGGACCGTAGCTCTCCATGAACATGGCCGCCGAACGGCCGGTGCTGTGGTAGCCGGGTTGTGACTCCCGCTCCAGCAGCAGCACGCGCGCCCGGCCCGCGAGGCGCCAAGCCAGCGAGGCCCCGGCAATGCCGGCGCCGCAGATGACGATGTCGAAAGCCTCAGGCTCCATCATGGTGACAAGGCAGCCATCAGCCAGTTGGCCGCATGGCGATGCAAGACGCAGACCTTGCCGATGATGGCATGCGCAGCCGCCTGGCGGTGGATCAGGGCCTGTGCGCCAGGGCGCGCAGCCTGACGCGCAGTGCGGGCTCGCTGAGCACCCCCATGTGCGCGTCCACGAGCCGCCCCTGCGCGTCATAGAAGAGCGTGGTGGGCAGCCCCCGCGAGCCTGCCGCCTCGAGCAGGCTCGAACCGGGGTCGAGCAGCACGTCGCGCAACGGCAGGCCCAGGCGCGCCAGGTAGCCGCGCACGGCAGCCGGCGGCTCGCCCTGGTTGACGAACACGAAGGCAATGTGGGCCTCACGCGCTTGCGCCGCGGCCAGCACAGGCATCTCCTCGCGGCAGGGCCCGCACCAGCTCGCCCACAGGTTCACCACGGCGGGCCGCCCCGCCGCAACTTCATGCAGGCGGACCTGCTGGCCGTCAGTCAGTGTCGCCAGCGGCAGCGCCGGCATGTGCGGCTCGCCGCGCGCGCCCGCCAGCAGAGCGCCCGCACCCCAGACCAGGCTGCCGGCCACTGCGGCCCCGGTGAGCGGACGCCTCCAGGCCGGGGCGCCGCGGCCTTTCCAGGCGAGCCAGGCCAGGCCGGCTGCCCAGCCTGCCGGCGCATGCCAGCCACCATCTCGCACATCGAGCATCGCCAGCGGCGAGGCGAGATAGGCCTGGGCGTTGAGCATCAGGTGCACGAGCCGGGCCACCGCAAGGCCCAGGAGCATCGCGGCCCACACGGTGTCGCCGGGTGCCGCCGAGGCCGCCGACGACCCGCTCGCAGGAGCAGTTTCCAGAGCTCGCAACACCGCCACCTGCCGCGCATGCAGGCGATTGGCAACCCAGGCTGCGATGGCCAC
>CAILKA010000414.1 GCA_903834645.1 uncultured beta proteobacterium | reverse complement strand
GGCCTGACGCTCGACGCGCAGGACCACGCCCTGCTCGCCCCGCTGCTGGCCGCGCACCCCGGCCCCCGGGGAGACACCTACGCGCTGGAGCGCGACAAGTCAGGCCGACATGGCCGGATCATGAAGTACAACCTCAACAAGAGCTGATGTCGGCTCGCCCCTTCCTCTGCCTGGAGCCCTTTCCCATGCGCCTCGTCCCGTCGATCTGTACCTTTGCGGCCGCCGCCCTGCTGCCTGCCATCTCGCAGGCTCAGACTCCCGCCTGCACCCACACGGTGGGCATGGTGGTCTCGCTCACCGGCGCGGCCGGCCGCTTCGGCCAGGCGGCGAGCAAGTCGGTCGAGCTCGCCTTCAACGAGCTCAACCGGGCTGCCGGCACGCCAGGGATAGCCGGCTGCCGACTGGCCTTCGACCTGCGCGATGCGCAGAGCCAGGGCTCGGTGGCCGTGGACCAGGCACGCCAGCTCGTGGACCTGCGCAAGGTGCCGGCCATCATCGGCGGCATCATCAGCTCGGTGTCGATCCCGATCGTCACGAGCGTGACGGGGCCTGCCGGCGTGGTGCAGATCTCGCCCGCCTCGACCTCGCCCACCCTCACCCGCCTGGGCAACGAAGGCAAGACCAACGGGTGGTTCTTCCGCACCATCACGAGCGACGCACTGCAAGGCACGGCCGCAGCCAAGTTCGCTGTCGACCAGGGCTTGCGCAACCTGGCGATCATCCACGTCAACAACGACTTCGGCGTCAACATGCTCGCCGAGTTCCGCCGCGCCTACGAGGCGCTGGGCGGGAAGGTCGAGTCGGTGACGCCCTACAACCCGCAGCAGCCCAGCTACGCGGCCGAGGTCACGAATGCCCTCAAGGCCAACGCGCCGGCGCTGTACTTCATCGGCTACCCGGGAGATGGCACCACCATCATCCGCACCTGGGTACAGCAAGGCGGCCCGCAGCGCTTCCTCTTCAACGACGGCATGAACGCCGCCGACTTCATCAAGGGCGTGGGCCCGCAGTTCCTCAACAGCGCGCTGGGCACCTCCTCGGGCACCACGCGTACGCCATCGACCGAGTTCTTCTCGCAGGCCTACCCGGCCATGAGCGGCGGCTTCGACGCGGGCGCGCCGGCTGCCGATCGTGCCTTCGACGCAGCAGCCATCCTCGGGCTGGCCATTGCGCACGCGGGCAAGTTCGAGGCTGCGGCCATCCGCGACTCGATCCGCAAGGTCACCGAGCCGGGCGGTGAGGTGGTGCACGCGGGGCCGCAGGGCTTCGCGCGGGCGCTGCAGCTGATCCGCGAGAAGAAGCCCGTGCGCTACGTGGGCGTGATCGGGCCAGTGGCCTTCGACAAGAACGGCGACATCGTCGGACCCTTCCGCACCTGGCGCATCGCCAACGGCGAGGTCACGACCATGGGCCAGATGAGCATGGAGGACGTGCAGGCCGTGCAGCAGCGCCTGCGCTGAGCGCACCGATGAGATTGCCATCGCGCCCCGAGCGCACCGAACTCGCGCCCGGACTCGAAATCTCGCGCGTGGTCACTGGCCTGTGGCAGGTGGCCGACATGGAGCGCAGCGGCCAGCTGCTGGACCCGCAGGCGGGCGCCCAGGCGATGGCGGAGTACGCCGCCGCCGGCTTCGACACCTTCGACATGGCCGACCACTACGGATCGGCCGAGGTGATCACGGGGCACCTGCTCGCGCGCCCCGAGGGACGCGGCGTGCGCGCCTTCACGAAGTGGTGCCCACCGCCTGGACCGATGACGCCGCAGGCGGTGCGCGAGGGGGTGCAGCGCTCGCTGGATCGGATGCGCACCGAGCGCATCGACCTGCTGCAGTTCCACTGGTGGACCTTCGAGCACCCGGGCTGGATCGATGCGATGACCGAGCTCGCGCGGCTGCGCGAGGAAGGTCTGATCGCGCACATCGGCCTGACCAACTTCGACACCGTGCACCTGCAGGTGCTGCTGGCCGAGGGCATTCCGGTGGCGAGCAACCAGGTGTGCCTGTCGCTGCTGGACCGGCGCGCCACGGGCGCGATGAGCCAGCTGTGCCTGCGCCACGGCGTGAAGCTGCTGGCCTACGGCACGCTCGGGGGCGGCTTCCTGAGCGAGCGCTGGCTCGGCGCCGACGAGCCCGCCGAGGTCTCCGACTGGAGCAAGATGAAGTACAGCCGCTTCATCCGTGAGGTGGGAGGCTGGTCGGCCCTGCAGGGGGTGCTGCGCGCGGTCGATCACGTGGCCCGGCGGCATGGCGTGTCGATCGCCAACGTGGCCACGCGATGGGTGCTCGAGCAGCCGGCGGTGGCTGCCGTGATCGTGGGTGCGCGGCTGGGCGAGCGCGAACATCGTGGCGACAACCTGGGCCTGTTCGACTTCGCCCTCGACGAGGCCGACCGCGCCGAGCTCGAGGCGGCCTTCGCCGCCACCCGCCCGATACCCGGCGACTGCGGCGACGAGTACCGCCGGCCCCCCTTCCTCACGGCCTCGGGCGACCTGAGCCACCACCTCGACGCCCTGCCGCCGGTGTGGGAGCCGCGCACGGTGACGCCCTACGAAGGCGCGAAGCCGCGCCAGCGCGTGGACACGGGCAGCCTGTGGGAGCCAATGGCCGGCTACTCACGCGCGGTGCGCGTGGGCGACCGGATCCTCGTCAGCGGCACCACGGCCACGCACGGTTCGGGCCGGCTGATCGGCGCAGGCGACGCCGCGGCGCAGGCCACCTTCATTCTCGACAAGATCGCGGCGAGCCTGGCCGCGGTGGGCGGCCGGCTGGAGGACGTGGTGCGCACGCGCGTCTACCTCACCGACCTCGACGACTGGCGCGCGGTGTGCGAGGTGCACGGGCGTTACTTCGGGGAGATCCGTCCGGCCAACACGCTGCTGCAGGTGGCCGGCCTCATCGGGGCCGGATACAAGGTGGAGATCGAGGCCGAGGCGCAGCTCTAGGGCGCCCGGCAACGGCTCAGCTGGTCCCCATGCGCCTGACCGAACCGCTCCCCGCGATCGAGCTTTCGATCTGCGGCGAACCCTTGTAGCGCACGTCTCCCGAGCCGGCCACGCTGACCTTGAGGTGGCGCAGGGCGTGCACCTGCGCGTCGCCGCTGCCGGCCACGCTCACCCGTACCTCGTCAGCCTGCAGCTCGGCGGCCTTCACATCGCCACTGCCGGCCACCGCAATCGTGAGGGATTCGGCCTTGCCGCTCGCAGCGACGTCGCCGCTGCCCGACACCCGCACGCCCATCCGCGCCACCTGCATCCCGGCAAGCACCACGTCCCCCGAGCCGGAGAGGGTGAGGTCGAAACGCTCCGAGCGCAGCGCATCGATCCGTACATCGCCCGAGCCCGCGAGCGTGAGGCCGCGCAGGGTCTTGACGTCGACCAGCAACTCCGGCGCCGGCAACCCGCTCCAGGAGTAGCCCGGCTTGATGCCGACCTCGAGGACACGGTCGCTGCCGCTGCCCGTCACCTGGGTCTCGATCAGCGGCAGCAGGTTGCGGTCCGCCTGCAACGTGACGCCCTCGCGTCCCTCCTGTCGCACGCGGACCTTGAAGTGGCCCGCCAACCGGATCGAATCGAAGGGCGCCAGGTTGCGGGTCTCGCTGACGATCTCGCCAGCTCCCTGCACGCGCTTGCCCGAGCCGAAGCTCCAGGTCCAGGTCTGTGCACGAGCCGCTCCGGCCATGAGGCTGGCGGTGACTGCCAGGGCGAGGAATCGACGGCGTCCGGTCATGGCGTTCTCCGGTGAGGGGTGGTGAGCAAATGGTGCCGCCCATCTGCCGCGGTGCCAAGGCCGGTGCGACAGGCTGCGTCCGCGCAAGACGGGCTGCACCGGTGCAGGACAGCCGCACGACAAGCGCAGGCCTGTCGCGCGACTGTCGCGGGGCCGGTGCGGCCTCGCCCCCTGCCTGACAGTGCACGGCGCGCCGTGCCTACCCCTGCATCCAGAGCGGGGCCACGAAGGCAAAGAAGGCGCCCAACGTGTACAGCACGACCGCTGCTGCCCACACCCAGCGCGACCACCGCCGGGTGCGCAGGCAGGCCTGCCGCAGCGCGGGGTCGATCGGGCAAGGGGCGGTGCGCAGGTGCCACTGCAGGGCCCCGGCGCCGGCGAGCAGCAGTGCTGCCACCCCGAACACCGGGGCCTTGTACTCGCTGATCCACACCAGTGCGGGCACGGCACTCACCAGCCCCGCGAGCGTGGCGCCAAGCCCGAGCGAGACCAGCAGCGCCGGCAGCGCGCAACACACGAGCGTGCCACCGCTGGCCAGCAGGGAAAGCCAGGCCGACCACCAGCCGGCCGTGGCGGCATCGGCGTCGACCCCGGCCGGTGGCACGGCGCCCGATCGCGCGCTCACGGGCGGGCGCGCATCTGCTCGCGCAGCTGCGCCACCGTCTGCGTCATCGGCTCGGCCCGGGTCACCTCGTAGCCGGCCTCGACGACCTCGGCCTTGAGCTTGTCCACAGCCAGCGTCTGGCCGGGCTTGGCCTGCACCGCCACCACCTTCTGCTTGAGGTTGATGTAGAGGTCAGCCGTCTCGGGCAGCTTCTTGAGCCGCGCCTCGATGCCCTGCGCGCAGAAAGCGCAGACCATGCCGTTGACGGAGAGCTTGACGGCGGAGGCCTGGGCAGCCGGCGCGGCAGCTGCAGCCTTGGCAGCCGCCGGGGACTGCGCCCGCGCCGGCGTGGCGAGCACGACAACGGCGGCGCCGGCCAGCACGACCGAGGCCATCAGAGCGAGGCGGCCATGCGGCAGGGAACGGGTGGCGAGTCGGGTCTTCATGGGAAGTCCTTTCGGAAAGGGTCAATGACGAAGGATGAGGAAGAAAGCTGGGAAATCAACAGGAGCGTTCAGGGCACCCACATGAAGCTCAGGTGGGCGCCATCCCGGCGCGCACCGAGCTCGAGGAACCAGCGACGATCGATCAGGCGCACCATCGGCATCCACTCGGTCTTGGCGACTTCGTGGGCCATGGCGCCGACGCGCGGGATGCGCTCGCGCTCGCGTCGTGCTTCGAGCAGGATCCAGGGTTGCACCTGCTCGTACTCGACCTCGTAGAGGGAGAAGCCGACACGGGCGTAGGCAGAGTCCCGGCGCCAGTCGCCGGCGCGCTTGGCCTCCACGCCGCCGCCCACGTAGAGCCGCGTGGTCTCCCAGTCGGCGAGCACGGCAGGCGAAAGCAGCGTGCGAGTGCCACCTGCCAGGCCCTGGCCGCGCAGGCTGCCAGCCTGGCCGATGAACCACAGGTTGGCCTGGGCATCGGGCAGGTTCCAGCGGTGGATGAGCCGGGTGTAGGTGAGAGCCGCCAGTTCGCGTGCAGAGCGCATGCCCGTCCCGCCGTGGGCAGGGCTGTCGAACCGGGCCACGGCCGCCCCGATGGCGTCGTGGCCGGTCAAGGCGTAGTTCGCGGAGAGCTTGCGCGAGCCCTCCTCGAAGTCGCCCATCACCATCCAGTAGCCCTGCGAGGCGATGGGCAGCGCCAGCGCAGGGCCGGCCACGAGGGCGAGCAGGCAGGGCCCGACGAGCGCGCGCCACCTGGCAGCGAGGTGACGGGGCCGCGGGAGCGGGAAGGGGGAAGGCATGAACGAGACACTCCTGAGGTGGGACAGCACGCAGGCACGAGGGCCGCGCAGGGGTTCCATCAGGGCCCTGCCTGTAGCCTGGCAGGACCGGGCACCGGCCGCATCAACCGGTGGCGTGGAGCGTCAGGCTCGGGGAGGTCGTTCGAGCGAGGCGGCCATCAGGCGGCCGGTATCCCGGGGGTGGGCCGCCGCAGGGGCCACCGAAGGCGGCACCGAGGGAGGCGCCAGCTCGGCCGCAGGCACGGCCAGCGGGGCGTGGCACAGGTCGCAGGTCGAGCACAGGTGCGTGGTGGGCGCGGGTTCGGCAGCGAGCATCGCGAGCTCGTCCTCGGCCAGGCCCGCGTGACACGGCGGGAGCGCGGCAGCGGCCTCGGCCGAAACCGGCGCGACCGGCGCCGGAACAGCCATGCCCGTTGCCGCCCAGCCGCGCAGGGGCAGCAAGGCGATCAGCAGGAGGATGACCCAGGCGCGTCGCATGAGCCCACTATAGGGCAGAAACGGTGGGGCCATGGTGGCTGGACGCCCGTGTTGCCTGCAGCCGTACCGCGGTACCGCGGTACGGCGGCACCGCCCTACCGCCCCGCCAGCGCAGCCGCCTGAGCAGCCTTCACCTCGGTGCGCACGCTCTCGGTGAGTTCGGCCTTGAGCGCCGAGAAAACCGGCGTCGTCTTCATCGCGTAGTGCCGCGG
>CAILKA010000413.1 GCA_903834645.1 uncultured beta proteobacterium | reverse complement strand
GTCAACTACTTCTTCTTCGTCGCCGAGGAGGCGCGCCAGATCATGGCGCAGCTGGGCATCCGGCGCTTCGACGAGCTGATCGGCCGCGCCGACCTGCTCGACACCCGCAAGGGCGTGGCGCACTGGAAGGCGCGGGGCCTGGATTTCAGCCGCATCTTCCACCAGCCGCTCGTGCCGGCCGAGGTGCCACGCTTCCAGACCCAGGTGCAGGACCACGGGCTCGATCGCGCGCTGGACCTCAAGCTGATCGACCGCTGCAGCCCCGCCCTCGAGCGAGGCGAGAAGGTGCAGTTCATGGAGGAGGTGCGCAACGTCAACCGCTCGGTGGGCGCGATGCTGTCGGGCGAACTCGTGCGCCGGCGGCCCGAGGGGCTGCCCGATCACACCATCTTCATGCAGATGGAGGGCACGGGCGGGCAGAGCTTCGGGGCCTTCCTCTCCTCGGGCATCACGCTTTACCTGATCGGGGATGCCAACGACTACACCGGCAAGGGCCTGTCGGGAGGGCGCATCGTCGTGCGGCCGAGCATCGACTTTCGCGGCGAGGCCACGCGCAACATCATCATCGGCAACACGGCGCTCTATGGCGCCACCAGCGGCGAGGCCTTCTTCCGTGGCGTGGCCGGAGAGCGCTTCGCGGTGCGGCTGTCAGGTGCCACGACTGTCGTGGAGGGCACGGGCGATCACGGCTGCGAGTACATGACGGGCGGCACCGTGGCGGTGCTGGGCCGCACCGGGCGCAATTTCGCTGCCGGCATGAGCGGGGGTGTGGCCTACGTCTACGACGAAGACGGCAGCTTCGCGGCGCGCTGCAACCTTTCGATGGTGGCGCTGGAAAAGGTGCTGCCCCAGGCCGAGCAGGCGGCGGGCAGCCCTGCGGCTGCCTGGCACCGTGGCCAGAGCGACGAGCAGCAACTGCGCAAGCTGGTGGAGGACCACCATCGCTGGACGGGTTCGCTGCGGGCGCGGGAGATCCTGGACGACTGGGCTGGCGCCCGCTCGCGCTTCGTCAAGGTCTTCCCCAACGAGTACAAGCGCGCGCTGACGCAATCGGCCGAGCGCGCGGCGGCCGCCCTGGCGGCCCGCTCGGCCGTCCCGGCCAAGTAGGGCAGCGCCGCCTCCGGCTGCCGCACACCCGTTCCAACCGACTGCGAACCTGCCAGGGCTGCCCGAGCAGCCTCCTTCGAGACACACAGGACCACACACCATGGGAAAGACCACCGGATTTCTCGAGTACGAGCGCCTCGAGGAGGGCTACGAGCCCGTTCCGCAGCGCCTGAAGACGTGGAAGGAGTTCGTCATCAGGCTGTCCGAGGAGCAGTCCAAGGTCCAGGGTGCGCGCTGCATGGACTGCGGCACGCCCTTTTGCAACAGCGGCTGTCCGGTCAACAACATCATCCCGGACTTCAACGACCTGGTCTACCGAGGCGACTGGCGCAACGCGCTGGACGTGCTGCACTCGACCAACAACTTCCCGGAGTTCACCGGCCGCGTCTGCCCGGCGCCCTGCGAGGCCGCCTGCACGCTCAACGTCAACGACGACCCTGTTGGCATCAAGTCCATCGAGCACGCGATCATCGACCGTGGCTGGGCCGAGGGCTGGGTCGGTCCGCAACCCGCGCGCGCCAGGACGGGCAAGCGCGTGGCCGTTGTGGGCTCGGGCCCGGCAGGGATGGCGGCCGCGCAGCAACTCGCGCGTGCCGGCCATGACGTGACCGTGCTCGAGAAGAACAGCCGCGTCGGCGGCTTGCTGCGCTACGGCATCCCCGACTTCAAGATGGAGAAGTCGCACATCGACCGCCGCATCGAGCAGATGGAGGCCGAGGGCGTGACCTTCCGCACGGGCGTGTGCGTGGGCAAGCTGCCGGCCGAGGGTGCGGCGAGCAAGGTCACGAACGACGCCACGACGGTGGTCACGCCGGCCGAGCTGCTCGCGCAGTTCGATGCCGTGCTGCTGGCCGGCGGCTCGGAGATCTCGCGCGATCTGCCCGTGCCCGGTCGCGAGCTCGAGGGCGTGCACTTTGCGATGGAGTTCCTGCCCCAGCAGAACAAGGTCGTGGCCGGTGACCGGCTCGACAGCCAGATCCGGGCCGAGGGAAAGCACGTGATCGTGATCGGCGGCGGCGACACGGGCAGCGACTGCGTGGGCACGAGCAACCGCCACGGGGCGGCCAGCGTCACGCAGTTCGAGCTGATGCCCATGCCACCCGAGACCGAAGACAAGCCGCTGACCTGGCCCTACTGGCCCTACAAGCTGCGCACGAGCTCGAGCCACGAGGAGGGCTGCACGCGCGAGTTCGCGATCGCGACCCAGGCCTTCGTGGGCGAGAACGGCCGGGTGAGGGGCCTGAAGACCGTCCACGTGGAGTGGAAGGGCGGCAAGATGGTGGAGGTGCCGGACACCGAGCGTGAGTATCCGGCTGACCTCGTGCTGCTGGCCATGGGCTTTGTCTCGCCGGTGGGCAGCGTGCTGGAGGCCTTCGGCGTGGAGCGGGACGGGCGCGGCAACGCGCGCGCGGGCACCGACGCTGCGATGGGCTACCGCACCAATGTCGACAAGGTGTTTGCCGCCGGCGACATGCGGCGTGGCCAGAGCCTCGTGGTCTGGGCGATCCGCGAGGGGCGCCAGGCCGCAAGGGCCATCGACGAGCACCTGATGGGCACGAGCGAGCTGCCGCGCTGAGGCCGCCGGCGGGGGGCAGGCGCCCTGTTCCCAGCCGGCTTCACGCCGACATGGGAGAATCCCGGATTGTCTTTGTCTGCGCCCGCCTTACTGCGGGCCACGAGCCTTGCCCTCCTCCCACCTGATCGAGATCGACCACGTCAGCTTCGGCTACGACGCGAGCCGCTTGATCCTGGGTGACGTTTCGCTGCGGTTCCCGCGCGGGCGAGTGACGGCGCTGCTTGGCGGCTCCGGCTGTGGCAAGACGACGCTGCTGCGCCTGATTGGAGGCAGCCACGCACCCACCTCCGGCGAAGTGCGTTTCGACGGCGAGATCGTGGTGGCCGCCGACCGGCCCCGCATGTACCGGCTGCGCCGGCGCATGGGGATGCTGTTCCAGTTTGGGGCGCTTTTCACCGATCTGACGGTCTTCGACAACGTGGCCTTCCCGCTGCGCGAGCACACTGACCTGACCGACGCGATGATCCGGGACATCGTGCTGATGAAGCTCAATGCAGTCGGGTTGCGCGGTGCCGCCGGCTTGCGCATCTCGGAGGTCTCCGGAGGCATGGCGCGGCGCATCGCACTGGCGCGCGCCATCGCGCTCGACCCCGAACTCATCATGTACGACGAGCCATTTGCCGGGCTGGACCTGATCTCGATGGGAGTGGCTGCCAAGCTCATCCGCACGCTCAATGACGTCACCGGGGCCACCTCGGTCGTGGTCTCGCACGATGTGCCCGAGTGCATGGCCATCAGTGACTTCGTGGTGCTGATGGCCACGGGCGGGCGCATCGTCGCGCAGGGCACCCCGGCCGAGCTGATGGGCTCCACCGATCCGGAGGTACGCCAGTTCGTGCGCGGCGAGCCCGATGGGCCGGTGAAGTTCCACTACCCGGCGGCCTCGCTCGAGCAGGACTTCGGGCTCCATGGCGGAGGCCGGCCGTGAGCGCGGTTGCGCGACTGGGCGCGGGCACGCTGAGCGTGCTGCGCGGGTTCGGCCACGCGGCCTTCTTCACCTGGGAGCTGGTGCGCTCCGTGCCGGCCTCGCTCGCCCGCTTCGGGCTCGTCGTGCGGCAGATCCATGCAGTGGGCAACCTCTCCTTGCTCATCATCATGGCCTCGGGCACAGCGGTGGGCTTCGTGCTGGCGCTGCAGATGTACTACGCCCTCGTCACCTACGGAGCGACCGAGTCGCTCGGGTTGATCGTGAACCTCGCCCTCGTGCGCGAGCTCGGCCCGGTGGTGACGGCCCTGCTCTTTGCCGGTCGTGCAGGCACTTCGCTCACGGCCGAGATCGGTCTGATGAAGGCGGGCGAGCAGCTCGCGGCGATGGAGATGATGGCGGTGGACCCCAAGAGCCGCATCCTCGCGCCGCGCTTCCTGGCCGGCGTCATCTCGATGCCGCTGCTGGCGGCGCTGTTCTCTGCGGTGGGCATCCTGGGCGCGTACGTGGTGGCGGTGCTGCTGATCGGGGTGGACGCCGGGAACTTCTGGAGCATCATGCAGACGAAGGTCGATGTGTGGCGCGACGTCGGCAACGGTGTGGCCAAGAGCTTCGTCTTCGGTGTCATCTGCACCGCCGTGGCCCTCTACCAGGGCCACGAAACCGAGGCCACCCCGGAAGGCGTGGCGTATGCGACCACGCGCACGGTCGTGATCTCGTCGCTGGCCGTGCTGGCGACCGACTTCGTATTGACGGCGTTGATGTTCTCGACGCCCTGAAAGGACTCCATGAACAAGCGAGGCATCGAGACCCTGGTGGGCGTGTTCGTGCTGCTCGGCATGGCCGCGCTGCTGTTCCTGGCGCTCAAGGCCGCCAACCTCGCGAGCTTCGGCGACGGCCAGGGCTATGAGGTCAAGGCCCGATTCGACAACATCGGCGGCTTGAAGCCGCGCTCGCCCGTGCGCAGCGCGGGCGTCGTCGTGGGCCGCGTCACTTCCATCGGGCTGGATGCCAAGACCTTCCAGGGAGTCGTGACGATGCGCATCGACAGTGCCTTGCAGTTCCCGAAGGACTCCTCGGCCAAGATCCTGACGGCCGGGCTGCTGGGCGACCAGTACATCGGCATCGAGGCAGGCGTGGACGACAAGAACCTGGCCGCCGGCGACATGATCCGGCAGACCCAGTCGGCCGTGGTGCTCGAGAACCTGATCGGGCAGTTCGTGACGAGCAAGGCGGGCGAGGCGGGCAGCCAGGGCGGGGGTGGCAAGTGAGACGCGCCTCCACGCCAGAGGCGCGCCGGCCTGGATGGGCAACCCTCGCAGCCGCGAACCCGGCGCGTACCCTGTGGTTGATGGCCGGCTGGCTGGCCGCAGCGCTGGTGCTGGCGCTGCCAGGTGAGGTGCGTGCGGCCGACGACGAGGCGTCCCGAACGCGTGTCGAGGCCGGCGAGTCGGTGTCCGAGCCCGAAGCTCCCGCGCGGCGTGTGACCGCGGGTCCCGATCCCTTCGAGCCGCTCAATCGCGCCGTCTTCTCCTTCAACGAGGCGGTGGATGCAGCCGTGCTCGAGCCCGTGGCCCGCGCCTGGCGGTCGGCTGTTCCCGAGCCCGTGCGCCAGGGCGTGCGCAACGTCTTCGGCAACGTCGAGGATGCATGGTCGGCTGTCAACCACCTGCTGCAGGGCAAGGCTCAGGACGGCGTGCAGATGACTGTGCGCTTCGTCACCAACACGACCTTCGGCCTGGCGGGGCTGTTCGACGTGGCCGGCGAGATCGGCTTGGAGCGCCGCAGCGAGGACTTCGGGCAGACGCTCGGGCGCTGGGGCTTGCCGGCGGGTCCTTACCTGGTGCTGCCCCTGCTGGGTCCGCGCTCGGTGCGAGACGGGGCGGCCTGGACGCTCGACCGGCAAGTGTCGCTGGCCAACCTGGTGCCCGAGGGCGGGCGCAGCTGGGGACTGAGCGCGGTGGAGCTGATGCAGACTCGCAGTGAACTGCTGGCGGCCCAGGCGCTGCTCGGGCAGTTGGCCCTGGATCGCTACACATTCGTGCGGGACGCCTACCTTGCGCGTCGGCGCAGCCTCGTCTACGACGGCAATCCGCCACCGGAGCCCGACGATGATGCGCCGGTGGCGCCTGCCGCTGCCTCTCGTCGGTGAACCGACCAGCGGTCTCGCGCGTTGAAGGCATGAAGCCATGAAAGGAAGTGCCGTGATGGTCGGATGGAGCAGATGGATCGTGGCGGGCAGCCTGCTGGCCCTGGTGGCAGCCGCGTTGCCTTCCCATGCACAGGCCAACCCGGGCCCCGAGGCCCTCGTGCGCCAGATCTCCGAGGAAGTGATCGAGACGGTCAAGTCCGACAAGGAGATCCAGGCCGGCAGCCTGCCGCGGATCATCGCGCTCGTCGATGCCAAGGTGATGCCGCACGTGAACTTCTCCCGCATGACGGCCATCGCCGTGGGCCGGCCGTGGCGCTCGGCCACGCCCGAGCAGCAAAAGCGCCTGCTCGAGGAGTTCAAGACGCTGCTCGTGCGCACCTACTCGGGCGCCCTCACGCAGGTCAAGGACCAGACGGTCCAGGTCCGGCCGATGCGCGCCGGCGCGGATGACCCCGAGGTGGTCGTGCGCACGGAAGTGCGAGGCAAGGGCGACCCTATCCAGCTCGACTACCGCCTCGAGAAGACCGACAAGGGCTGGAAGATCTACGACGTCAACGTGCTGGGCGTGTGGCTGGCCGACACCAGCTTCAAGTCGCAGTTCGCGCCGGTCATCACCAACTCGGGCATCGACGGCCTGATCACGAACCTGGCCGAGCTCAACCGCAAGGCCGCGGGCAACGCCAAGCGTTGAAGTGACGCCGATGGCCCCGGCCTTGCCCGCTACGCTGACGCTCGCGCAGGCCAGCACGACGGCTGCACGTCTGCGCGCCGAGTTCGAGCGCCAGCCGGCCGGTGCCGCTTGGGAGGTCGATGCCGGTGCACTGGCCGAGTTCGACACCTCGGCGCTCGCCGTGCTGCTGGAGCTGCACCGGACCGCTCGCGCCCATGGTGCCGAGCTCGCAGTGGCGCGCTCGCCAGACAAGCTGCGCCAGCTCGCCACGCTCTACGGCGTGGACGCCCTGATCGGGATTCAGCCCGCCGCGTAGCGGCGCTCGCGCAGTGCCTGCTTGACGCTGCGCAGCAGCGGGCGCAGCTTCGTGCTGCCCAGGCGCAGCGCCACGCCAGTGGTGAGGATGTCGATGATCATCAGGTGCAGCAGCCGGCTCACCATCGGGCTGTAGCGGTCATGGTCCTCCGGGTGGTCGGCCGCCAGCAGCACGTGGCCCGGCTGCTGCGCCCGTAGCGCCAGCGGCGAGCCCGAGGCGGTGATGACGATGATGCTGGCGCCCTGGCGGTGCGCGATCTCGGCCACGTCGACGAGATCGCGGCTGCGTCCGGAGTTGCTGATCACCACCGCGCAGTCACCGGGACCCAGCATCGTGGCGCTCATCACCTGCACGTGGCCATCGCTCACTGCGTGGGCGCTCACGCCCAGGCGGAAGAACTTGTGCTGGGCATCCTGAGCGACGATGCCCGAGTTGCCCACGCCATAGAACTCGATGCGCCGCCCGCTGCGCCCGGCTTGCGCAAGCAGCTCGATCGCCCGTTCCAGGGCACCGGCTGCTGCGGCGTTGCGGTAGTGCAGCAGCGCGCTCACGGCGTTGTCGATCACCTTGATGACCAGCTCGCCCGCGCCGTCGTCCTCGTCGACGGCGCGGTGCACGAAGGGCACGCCCTCGCTCACGCTGCCCGCAAGCTTGAGCTTGAAGTCGGCCAGGCCGTTGTAGCCCACGCTGCGGCAAAAGCGCACGACGGTGGGCTTGCTCACGGCCGCGCGCGTGGCCAGTTCGCCGATGGGCAGCGTGGCGAAGCTGCGCGCGTCCTGCAGCAAGAGTGCGGCCACGCGTCGCTCGGCCGGCGGCAGTGCCGGCAGCGCCGCGCGGATGCGCTCGAGCATCAGCGGCTCGCCGGGATCGGTCCCGCTCACGACTCCTCGTCCCAGACGAAGCCCTCGCGCGCGATCAGGGCGCTCGACGCGGGCGGCCCCCAGCTGCCGGCCGCGTAGGGCCGGGGCCCGGCGGGGTCGGCGGCCCAGGCCTGCAGCACCGGCATCACCCAGGCCCAGGCCTGCTCCTGCTCGTCGCTGCGCACGAAGAGGTTCAGGCGACCAGCCAGTGCGTCCATGAGCAGCCGCTCGTAGGCGCCCACGCGCTCGGCGGGGAAGGCCTTGTCGAAGTCGAGGTCGAGCTTGACCGGTGCGAGCTGGTCGCCGCTGCGCGCGCCTTGGGCGGCCATCAGGTGCAGCTCCAGGCCGTCCTCGGGCTGCAGCTTGATCACGAGCTTGTTGGCGCGGCTCGCGCCGGCGAAGATCGGGTGCGGCACCTCGCGGAAGTTCACGACGATGTGCGCCTCGCGCGAGGGCAGGCGCTTGCCGGTGCGCAGGTAGAAGGGCACCCCGGCCCAGCGCCAGTTCTGCACCTCGGTGCGAAGGGCCACGAAGGTCTCGCAGCGGCTGTCGGCCGGCACCTTCTGCTCCTCCAGGTAGCCCGCCACGCGCTGGCCTTCGATCACGCCTGCGCGATACTGGCCGCGCACGACATCGCGCGCCACCGTCTCCGGCGTGAAGGGCCGCAGCGACTTGAGCACCTTGAGCTTCTCGTCGCGGATCGCGTCGGCATCGCTCGTGGAGGGGGGCTCCATCGCCAGCATCGTCAGCAGCTGCAGCGCGTGGTTCTGCACCATGTCGCGCAGCGCGCCGGTCTGGTCGTAGTAGTCGCCGCGCGTGCCCACGCCGATGCGCTCGGCCAGCGTGATCTGGATGTTGGCGATGCTCTCGCGCCGCCACAGCGGCTCGAAGAGCGCGTTGCCGAAGCGCAGCGCCATCAGGTTCTGCACCGCGGGCTTGCCCAGGTAGTGGTCGATGCGCAGCGCCTGCTGCTCGCTGAAGGCCGCACGCACGGCGCGGTTGATGGCGCGGGCGCTTTGCAGGTCGTGGCCCAGGGGCTTCTCGAGCACGACGCGCACCTGCGGGCCGTTGAGGCCGCAGCGCCCGAGCTGCTCGCAGATGCCGGTGAAGAGGTGCGGGCTCGTGGCCAGGTAGAGCACGACCGTGTTGGCCGCACGGGCATCGAGCGTCGCCTTGAGCGCGAGGTAGTCCTCCGGCCGCGACAGGTCCATGCGCTGGTAGTGCAGCAGACCGGCGAAGCGCTCGAACTCCTCGGGCGAGGGCTGCTTGGCCTCCTCCACGTCGGCGAACTTCTCGCGGATGAGCGCGCGGTACTGGGCATCGGTGCGCGCGTCGCGGGCCACCGCGATGATCCGCCCGTCGGCGGGCAGCTTGCCGTGCCGAAAGGCCTGGAAAAGTGCAGGCATCAGTTTGCGCCAGGCGAGGTCGCCGGTGCCACCGAAGAGGACGAGGTCGAAAGCCATCCGGGTCGACTGTGTCGATGAAACAAAGTTACATCTGAATGATGCATGAGTTTCATGCTCGGGTCAACGCAGCGCCGGGCCGATCCGGGGCGTTCAGCATCTGGCCACAGCGCCCGGGACTCATCTCTTGTGGATGGTGAATCCACCATCGCGGGCACCCTTGGCCGGTGCGACACTCGAAACCGTGACATCTTTGCGACAACCGGAGTGCCCATGAACCTCTCCCGCCCCCTCTCCCGACTGGCCGCCGCGGCCGTGCTGACCATCGGCGCCGCTACCGCCCACGCTCAGGAGGGCGCGCAGCTCAACGTCATCTGCTCGGTGCAGGCCGAGTGGTGCAACATGATCCAGACGGTGTTCGCGCGCACCACGGGGATCAAGGTCAACATGTCGCTCAAGGGCTCGGGCGAGGCGCTTGCCCAGCTCATCGCCGAGCGCGCCAACCCCAAGACCGACGTGTGGTTCGGTGGCACGGGCGACCCGCACCTGCAGGCCGCCGAGCAGGGGCTTTCGCTCGAGTACAAGAGCCCTGCGCTGCCGCAGTTGCACGGCTGGGCGCAGCAGCAGGCCCAGCAAAGCGGCTGGAAGACGGTGGGCATCTATTCCGGGCCGCTGGGCTTTGGCTACAACCCGGAGCTGCTGGCCAAGAAGAAGGTGGCCGTGCCCAAGACCTGGGCCGACCTGCTCAAGCCCGAGTACAAGGGCGAGATCCAGGTGGCCAACCCGGCCTCCAGCGGCACCGCCTACACGATGGTGGCCACGCTCGTGCAGCTCATGGGCGAGGACAAGGCCTTCGAGTACATGAAGGGCCTGCACAAGAACATCAGCCAATACACGCGCTCGGGCACGGCCCCGATCAAGGCGGTGGCGCGTGGCGAGACGAGTGTTTCCATCAGCTTCGTGCACGATGGCCCGGGCGAGAAGATGCAGGGCTTCCCGGTGGAGACGATCACGCCAGCCGACGGAACGGGTGCTGAGATCGGCTCGATGAGCATCATCAAGGGCGCGCGCAACCTCGAGGCGGCCAAGCGCTTCTACGAGTGGGCGCTCACGGCCTCGGCGCAGGAGATGGGCGCGGCGGCCAAGCAGTTCCAGCTGCCGTCCAGCAAGTCGGCCAAGGTGGACCCGCGCGTACCCGACTTCAAGAAGATCAAGTTCATCAACTACGACTACGCGAAGTACGGGTCTTCCACCGAGCGACGCCGCCTGATCGCCAAGTGGGAGAAGGACGTCAACTCGCTGCCGCGCTGAGCAGTGGGGCTGGGTCGGGCTCGGCCGCGCGCCGACCCGGCCTGACCGTTACCCTGGATCTGACGTGACCCGAAGTTCGAGGCCAGCGATGCTGGCGTGGGCGGGGCTGGGCCTGGCGGCCTGCCTGGTGCTGCCCTGGTACTTCCCGCAGGACATCACCCTGGGCGCGGCGTTGGCCGGCGTGTGGGCAGGAGAGTCCACCGCGAGTGCCTGGTTGCAGGTCACGCGCCACGGGCGGCCCTGGCTGGCGGGGGTGATCGGCGCATTCCTCGTGCTCCTGGCCGCAGCCGCGATGCCGGGCAGCAGGCGCCAGGGCACCGTGCTCGTGGCGGCCGCGATGACGGGACTCGCCACGCTGCTGGGCGGGGGCTTTGCCATCGGGCTGCAGGGGTGGTCCTTTGAGTGGCTCGGGGCCTGGTTCGGACCGCAGGCCCGCGGGCAGATCGGCCTGGGCCTGGGCGGCGTGGTCGCGCTGCTGGCCCTGCTCGTGCTGCTGGGCGCAGGCATGGCCCGGCGCGGACTCTTCCGGGGCGACCTCTTCGTGGCTGCATCGGTCGTCGCCTGCTCTGCACTGCTGCTGCTGTTCGTGGCGCTTCCCGTGGCCAAGAGCCTGATGGGTGCGCTGCTCGACGAGGACGGGCGCTGGTCCGCGGGAGCCTTGGTGGATCGGCTGGCACATGAACGGGTGTGGGGCCTGTCGTGCCTGAGCGGGGGTGTGCGCTGCGGCGTGGCTTGGAACACCCTGCTGCTGGCCTTGATGACGGCCGCCGGCACGACGGTGCTCGGCACCCTGATTGCCCTGGTGGCCGAGCGGGGCAACCGGCGCTGGCAGCGCCCGCTGAACATCCTGGCGCTGCTGCCCATCATCACGCCACCCTTCGTCGTCGGCCTGGGCCTGATCCTGCTCTTCGGCCGCGCAGGCCTCGTCAACCAGTTCCTGGAGTGGGCCTTCGGCATCCCGCCCACGCGCTGGTTCTACGGCCTGCAGGGGGTGTGGCTCGCGCAGATGTTCGCCTTCACGCCCATCGCCTTCATGATCATGCGCGGCGTCGTGCAGGGCATCTCGCCGAGCCTGGAGGAGGCGGCGCAGACGCTGCGGGCCTCGCGCATCCGCACCTTCATGACGGTGACGCTGCCCCTGCTCAAGCCGGGCCTGGCCAACGCCTTCCTCGTGGGTTTCATCGAGAGCATCGCCGACTTCGGCAACCCCATCATCGTGGGCGGGCAGTACGCGGTGCTGTCCACCGAGATCTTCTTTGCCATCGTCGGGGCGCAGTTCGACCAGGGCCGGGCCGCCTCGCTGGCGCTGATCCTCACGATGTTCGCGCTGGCCGTCTTCTTCCTGCAGCAGCGCGTGCTCGGGCGCGTGCGCTACACCACCGTCTCGGGCAAGGGCGACGCCGGGGTGCCGATGGCGCTGCCCGACGGCGTGCGGCGGTTGTGCCTGGGGGTGGCCGGGCCCTGGCTGCTCTTCACGGTGGTGGTCTACGTGTTTGCCTTCATCGGCGGCTTCGTGCAGACCTGGGGGCGCGACTACACCCCCACGCTGGCGCACTTTCGCACGGCCTTCGACCTGCAGTGGGGCGCACATGGCCTCGTGTGGGCTGGCACGGCGTGGAACTCGCTCTTCACCACCGTCAAGCTCGCGGCGATTGCCGCGCCGCTGTGTGCGGGCGTGGGGGATCCTGATCAGCTGGCTGCTGGCCCGCACCCAGTTCGCGGGCCAGCGCGCCTTCGAGTTCGCGGCGCTCCTCGCATTTGCCATTCCCGGCACGGTGCTGGGCGTGAGCTACATCCTCGCCTTCAACGTGCCGCCGCTGGAGCTCACCGGCACCGGCATCATCATCGTGCTGTGCTTCGTGTTCCGCAACCTGCCGGTGGGGGTGCGCGCGGGCACGGCCAGCTTCCAGCAGCTCGACCGCTCGCTCGACGAGGCGAGCACGATGCTGCGTGCGGGCACGGCCACGACGCTGCGCCGCGTCGTGCTGCCGCTGCTCAAGCCCGCACTCGTGGCCGCGCTCGTCTACAGCTTCGTGCGCAGCATGACCACCGTCTCGGCCGTGATCTTCCTGGTGACGGCCGAGTACGAGCTGGCCACCACATACATCATCGGCCGCGTGGGCAATGGCGACTACGGTGTGGCCCTGGCCTACTGCACGGTGCTGATCGTGCTGATGTCGCTGGTCACAGCCCTCATCCAGTGGCTCGTGGGCGAGCGCCAGCTCGGCCGCCGCCGCTCGGCCGCGCACTGAGCGACCCGCCCGCCCTCGCACGCACGAAACCACCAGACCACGAGGAGCCCATGCAAGCCGGCATCGAATTCCGCCAGGTCAGCAAGCGCTACGGGGACGTGCGCTCGCCGCTCGTCGTCGATGCCATCGACCTCGTCGTGCCCAAGGGCACGCTCACGACGATCCTCGGGCCCTCGGGCTGTGGCAAGACCACCACGCTGCGCATGATCGCGGGCCTGGAGGCACCCACCGCCGGCTCCATCCTCATCGACGGGCAGGACGTGACCACGCTCGGTCCTTCCGAGCGCAACGTCAGCATGGTGTTCCAGAGCTACGCGCTGTTTCCGCACATGAACGTGCTCGACAACGTGGGCTACGGCCTGCTCGTCACGGGCGCGTCGAAGGAAGAACGTGCGCGCCGCGCGCGCCAGGCGATGGAGCTCGTGGGGCTGGCCGGCTACGGCGAGCGGCTGCCGAGCGAACTCTCGGGCGGCCAGCAGCAGCGCGTGGCGGTGGCGCGCTCGATCGTGCTGGAGCCCAGCGTGCTCCTCTTCGACGAGCCGCTGTCCAACCTCGACGCGCGCCTGAGGCGCAGCATGCGCGAGGAGATCCGATCGCTGCAGCAGCGGCTGCGCCTGACGGTGGCCTACGTGACCCACGACCAGAGCGAGGCGCTGGCCGTGAGCGACCAGATCGTGGTGATGGAGGCTGGCCGCATCGCGCAGGCGGGCTCGCCGCGCGAGCTCTACGAGCAGCCGGCCTCCGAGTTCGTGGCGGGCTTCATGGGCGAGGCGATGCTCTTTGCCGCGCAGGTGGATGCGGGCGGCGCGGTGCAGCTCGGACCTCTGCGCTGGCAAGCGGGCCGGCCGCTTGCCCCGGGCTCGGTGACGCTGGCGGTACGGCCCGAGGCCTGGAGGGTCGAGCCGGCTGCCGAGATGGGCCCGACTCTCGCAGGTCGGCTGTCCAAGCGTGCCTACCTGGGCAGCTTCCTCGAGCTCACCTTCGAGACCGAGCTGGGCGACATCTTCGTCGTCTGTGGCGACGTCGATCGGACGTGGCAGGTGGGCGACACGCTCGGGCTGGCGCTCGCCGGGCAGGGCGTGTCGGTGGTGGGCCGCTGAGCCAGGCGCGTGCCGGCAGGGCGCGGGCTCAGCGCCCGCGAACCTCGTGCCACAGCAGGTACAGACCGCTGGCCACCACCACGCCTGCGCCGGCGATCACGAGCGTGTCGGGCACCTGCCCGAAGACGAGCCATCCGCCCAGCGTCATGTAGACGATCTGCTGGTACAGGAACGGCCCGAGCGTGGCCGCCGATGCGTAGCGGTGCGCCTGGGCCACCAGGTAGTGGCCCAGGCCGCCGCAGGTCCCGCACAGCGCGAGCAGCGCCCAGGTGCCCGCGCTCGCGGGCCACTGCCAGTTCGCCAGGCCGAAGGGCGCAACGACGAGCGCTGCGCCGATGGCCGACATCAGCTGCAGCGATGCGGCCGACTCGGTGGCCGCCAGGCGCCGCGTGAGCATGTTGAAGGTGGCGTACAGGAAGGCGTTGCCGATGGACAGCAGGATCGCCGGGTGAAAGCCGGCCGTTCCCGGCCGCACCACGAGCAGCACCCCGACGAGCCCGGCGCCTATGGCCAGCCAGCGCTGCGCCCCGAGCCGCTCGCCGAGCCACCAGGCGCTGAGCAGGGCAATCAGCAGCGGCACGGAGAACTGGATCGCACCGGTCTCGGCCAGCTGCAGGTACTGCAGGGCCCAGAAGTTGAGCGCCGTCATCACCCCGAGCATCAGCGCGCGCAGCGCCTGCAGCGGAACGTTGCGCACCCGCACCAGCTCGCGTCCGTGCACGGGTGCCAGCAGCGCCGACATGATCACCACGTGCATGGCAAAGCGCAGCCACACCACCTGGAATACGGGCAACTCCTGCACCAGCCACTTCGCGGTGGTGTCGAGGGTGGCGAACATCAGCGTCGTCGCGGTGACGAGCGCGATGCCGGTGCGGCGGTTGCCGGCGTTGTCGAGGTGCAGCATGTGAGGGCGGAGGACCGCTTCATTCTAGGGATGCCCCAGGGGGCGCCCGCGTCGGGTCTAATCGTGGTTGGTGCCCAATGACCTACCGACCTGCCCCCCCTGACTCGATGAACGCCCTCGAACAGCTCAAGCAACACACCGTCGTGGTGGCCGACACCGGCAACTTCCTGCAGCTCGCGCAATTCACCCCGCGCGACGCGACCACCAATCCTTCGCTGATCCTGAAGGCCGTGCAGCAAAGCGAGTACGCGCCGCTGCTGGCCGAGACGGTGCGCGCGCGCCGCGGGCAACCGGTGGACGAGATCGTCGATGCCGTCCTGGTGCGCTTCGGATGCGAGATCCTCCAGATCGTTCCCGGCCGCGTCAGCACCGAGGTGGACGCCAGGCTGTCCTTCGACCGCGAGGCCACGTTGGCACGCGCTCGCCGGATCATGGGCCTGTACGAGGCCGCGGGCGTCCCGCGCGAGCGCGTGCTGATCAAGATCGCCTCGACCTGGGAGGGCATCCAGGCGGCGCGTGCGCTGGAGGCCCAGGGCATCCGCTGCAACCTGACCCTGCTCTTCAGCTTCTGCCAGGCCGTGGCCTGCGGCGAGGCGGGGGTGCAGCTGATCTCGCCCTTCGTGGGCCGCATCTACGACTGGGCAAAGAAGGCTGCGGGGGCCCAATGGGACGAGGCCGCTCGCGCGGGCGAAAACGATCCGGGCGTGCAGTCCGTCAGTGCGATCTACCACTACTACAAGCGCTTTGGCATTCGCACCGAGGTGATGGGGGCGAGCTTTCGCAACGTCGGGCAGATCCTGGCGCTGGCCGGATGCGACCTGCTGACGATCAGCCCGGAGCTGCTCGCCGCGTTGCAGGCCAGCGATGCGCCCGTGCCCCGGCGGCTCGACCCCGAGCGCGCAGCGCGCGCCGAGCTGGCGCACGTGAGCCTGGACGAGCAGGCCTTCCGCTGGGCGCTCAACGAGGACGCGATGGCCACCGAGAAGCTGGCCGAAGGCATCCGCGCCTTTGCCGCCGATGCCGTGCGGCTCGACCGGATGATCGAGGGGCTGCGGGCATGACGTCCAGCCCGGTCCCGGCCCCCGTTGCCACAGGGGTTGCTGCGCATCCGCGCTGCGACCGCACGGGCGCCTGGTCCGCCCTGCACGCGCACTTCGAGGCGCGTGCGCGGCGTTTCGACCTGCGCGAGGCCTTCGCGGCCGATGCACGCCGCTTCGAGCGGCTGTCGTGGCACGCTCCCGAGGTGTACGCGGACCTGTCGAAAAACCTGCTCGACGACGAGACCATGGAGGCGCTGCTCGCGCTGGCGCGCGAATGCGGGCTGCCCGAGCGGCGCGACGCCATGCTGGCGGGCGCGCCCTCCAACCTCACCGAAGGCCGGGCGGTGTTGCACACGGCCCTGCGCGCGCCGGCCGGAGCCGGTCTGCATGGTGCACAGGTGCATGAAGTGCTCGATGCGATGCTGGCTTATGCCGAGACGGTGCGCGATACCGCCGCCAGCGGCTTCACCGATGTCGTGAACATCGGCATCGG
>CAILKA010000412.1 GCA_903834645.1 uncultured beta proteobacterium | reverse complement strand
GCAGCGCCGCGCGCGTGCGCGCGCCGACGGGTCTATGGATCGGTCAGCCCCATCACCTGGCGCAAGAACAAGGCGGTGGCGGCGGAGAGGTAATCGGTGTTCTCGCGCCGCGTGAAGCCGTGGCCCTCGTTGTCGGCCAGGAGGTACCACACCGGAGTGCCCTGTGCGCGCACGCGCTGCACGATCTGCTCAGCCTCGGTCCAGGGCACGCGCGGGTCGTTGCGGCCCTGCACGACGAACAGCGGCCGCGTGATGCGGTGTGCGTTCGTGAGCGGGGAGATGCGGTCCAGGAAATCGCGCATGGCCGGGTCGCGCTCGTCGCCGTACTCGGCGCGGCGCAGGTCGCGCCGGTAGCTCTCGGTGCGCCGCAGGAAGCTCACGAAGTGCGAGATGCCCACCGTGCTGATCGAGCCGGCGATGCGCTCGGGGTAGGTGGCGGCCACCGCCAGGCTCATGTAGCCACCGTAGCTGCCACCCGCGACGACGACCCGGCTCGCATCGAGCTGGGGCTGCGTGGCGATCCAGTCCAGCAGCGCGCCGATGTCCTTGACCGCGTCCTCGCGCAGCCGGCCGTTGTCCAGCCCCAGGTAGCGCTTGCCGTAGCCGCTGGAGCCGCGCACGTTGGGCTGCAGCACCGCAATCCCCAGTTCCTGCAGCAGCAGGTTGTAGCGCCCCGCATAGCCCGCGCGCGCCTGCGATTCGGGCCCGCCATGGATGCTGACGAAGACCGGCCGCGGCCCGGCAAAGCGCGCGGGCGGCAGATGCAGCAGCCCCGGGATCATCAGGCCATCGAAGCTTGGCCAGCGCACCACCTTCGGCTCGGCCAGCTCGCGCCCCGGCGCGGGCACGGGCGGGCGCATCCAGGCCTGCACGCGCGCGGCGGGCCATTCGAGCGTGTAGAGCTGGTTGGGTGCGAGCACGCTGCTCACCGAGAAGGCGAGCTCGTTGCGCTGCGGGTGCCAGATCGCACGCGTGACGCTGCCCGGCGGCAGTGCGGGCAGCGCCGCCAGGCGACCCTCGCGCACATCCAGCAGCCTCAGCTCGCCGCGCCCGTCCACGTTGACCACGAGAGCGATCCAGCGCCGGTCGTGCGACAGCGCGGCGGCCTCGACATCCCAGCCGAGGTCCGCACTGAGCCGCTGCACCTGGCCAGTGGCGAGGTCCAGCCGCCCGAGCTCGCGAAACTCGCCCTGCCGGTCGCTGAGCAGCCACAGTGCCGCGCCCGCGGCATCGAAGCCCACGGGCCGCTCGCTCGCCTCGGGCTCGCCCTCGCGCGGCAGCACGCGGCGCAACCGGGCAGCGGGCAGCTCCATCAGCCAGACCTCGGCCGCTTCGGCCGAGCGCCGCCGCTCCAGTGCGAGCTGCCGCCCGTCGGGCGAGGCGGCGGCCACGCGCCAGCCGCTGCCCGGCAAGGCTGCCAGCCGGGCCGGCGCACCCGGCTGCACCGGATCGATGAGCCACAGCACGGTGCTCACGTCCTCGCGCGTGCCCGCCTCGGCCGTGCGATCCAGCGGCACCGCCGAGGCGATGAAGCGATCGCCCTCGGGCAGCCAGAGCTGGAATTGCCAGCGGTGCTCGGCGTCGGTGAGCGCCACCTCGGGCTCCCCCGGCCCATCGTGGCGATACAGGCGAAAGGCCTCGTTGCCGCCTTGCGCGCGCTGCAGCACGAGAAAGCGCCCTTCGCGCGGCTCCCAGGTGGCCAGTGCGACGGGCTCCTGCCCGCGCGTCAGGCGCCGTGCGTTGGCCTGCGGTGCGGCCAGCTCGAAGACCTGCGAGACGCCGGCATCGGCCGCACGCCGGGCCACGAGCAGTTCGCGGCGCACCGGGTGCCAGCCCGTGAGGGCAGCAGCCTCGTAGCGGTTGCTGGCTGCCGCCGCGCTGGCCAGGGCACGCGGCACGGGCGGCATCCCGAAGGCATGCAGGCCTGGCGGCAGCGCCAGGGCGCCCGCCTCGACCATCGCCGCCGGCGCGGCACCTTCCCGCTGCGAGGGTGCAGCAGGGCCCTGCGCACGCGCCTGCAGCAGCACCGCCAGGCCCAGCACCGCAGCCAGTGCCCTGGCCCCCTGGCGGGCCCGGGCGAGAATCCGAACGCCGTGCACCCAGGCGTGCTCGCCTTGCTGCGCGCTCGTCACCGGCCTGACCGCCTGGATAGTCTTCTCAGCGCTTCCCATGGAGCCGGATTGTCCGAGAGGATGCGGCTCGCGCCAAAATGCGTCCGATCCCGGATACAGGCGGCATGGCCGCCATGCCCAGCCCCCCACGCGAGGACCCCAGATGCCCAAGCCCTTCGACGAGATGGAAGACAGCAACCGCAGCGCCAACCCGAGCATCCACGAGGTGTCGGACCCGTCGCGGCGCATCCTGCTGCGCGGCGCGGCCGCCGCCGCGCTGGCCCCTTGGATCGCCGCGCCGATGGCCGGCTGCGCGAGCCCGGTGGGGCAGCCCTCGGCAGGCGCCGCGGCGGCGTCCGGACCCTTGATCGGCTTCGCCCCGGTGCCGGTGGGCGTAGGTGACCGCCTCGTCGTGCCCGAGGGCTACATGGCCAGCGCCATCGCCGCCTGGGGTGAGCCGGTGGGCGTGCCCGGGCGCATGCCCGCCTTCAAGCCCGACGCGAGCAACAGCGCCGAGGAGCAGGCTGTGCAGATGGGCATGCACCACGACGGGCTGCACTACTACGCGCTCGAGGGCTCGCGCCGCGGGCTGCTGGCGATGAACCACGAGTACACCGACGACGGGCTGCTGCACCCCGGGGGCCTGACGCCCTGGACGGCCCAGAAGGTACGCAAGAGCCAGATGGCGCACGGGCTGTCGGTGGTCGAGGTGGAAGCGCGCGACGGGGCCTGGCAGATGGTGCGACCCTCGCGCTACGCGCGCCGCGTGACGATGGACACGCCCTTCGACGTGGGTGGGCCGGCACGCGGCCACGCGATGATGAGGACGGCTGCCGACCCTGCGGGCACGCGGGTGCTGGGCACGCTCAACAACTGCGCCAGCGGCAAGACGCCCTGGGGCACCTATCTTTCGGGCGAGGAGAACTGGGCCGGCTACTTCAGCGGCAGCGACCGGCCCACGGCGCACGAGCGGCGCTGGGGCATCCGCAAGACGGGCTGGTACCGCTGGGCCGAGCACGATGCGCGCTTCGACGCGGTGCAGAACCCCCACGAGCCCAACCGCTTCGGCTGGATCGTCGAACTCGACCCGGCCGACCCCACGAGCACGCCCGTCAAGCGCACGGCGCTGGGCCGTGCCGCGCATGAAGGCGCCTGGGTGGCGGTGACGAAGGCCGGCCGCGCCGTCGTCTACTCGGGCGAGGACGCGCGCTTCGAATACATCTACCGCTTCGTCAGCCGCGATGCGATCCGCCCCGCGGGCAACGGCGTGACGGCCGCGCAGGCCAACCGCGAGCTGCTCGACCACGGCACGCTCTACGTCGCGCGCTTCGATGCCGACGGAAAGGGCCGCTGGCTGCCGATGGTGCACGGACAGGGGCCGCTCACGGCGGCCAACGGTTTTGCCGACCAGGGCGAGGTGGTGATCAAGGCCCGCCAGGCGGCCGACCTGCTGGGCGCCACGAAGATGGACCGCCCCGAGTGGCTGGCCATCGACGAGCGCGACCGCTGGGTGTACTGCACGCTCACCAACAACTCCGCGCGCGGAGCGGCCGGGCAGCCCGGCGTGGACGCGGCCAACCCGCGCGCCAACAACAGCTTTGGCCACATCATCCGCTGGAAGGAGGCGCTCGACTTCGACGGCGAGACCTTCGACTGGAACCACCTCGTGCTCGCGGGCGACCCGGCCAACGAGCGGGCCGAGGCCCAGGGCAATATCCGCGGCGACCTCTACGCCTGCCCGGACGGCATTGCCTTCGACGCGCGCGGCGTGCTGTGGATCCAGACCGACGCCTCCACCTCGCAGATGCACAAGGGCGAACTCGCGCGCGTGGGCAACAACCAGATGCTCGCCTGCGACCCCGCCACCGGCCAGACGCGGCG
>CAILKA010000411.1 GCA_903834645.1 uncultured beta proteobacterium | reverse complement strand
TGAAGGAGGGCATGGTGGAGCTTCAGGGCCGCCGTGATCCCGCAGCCACCCGTGTGAGCCAGGCGAGTGCCGTGGCCCAGGCCGTGGAGCGCCTGAAGACGAAGCAGTGAAGGCGCTGCCGCCTCGCCAGGTGCTGCCCGACGCGCCTGCGGCCGCCGCAGGCCTGGCTGGGGCGGCTGGCGTGAGTGGAGGACCCACCCGCCGCGCCTGCCTGCTGGGCGGCCTCGGGGCGGCGGTGATGCCGCCTGCCACGCGTGCCGGGGCGCAGCTGGAGGAGCCGCTGGCAGACTCGGTGCGCACGGCGCTGTCTGCCGCGATTTCCGATGCGGCGCCGCCGCGCCTGGCCTTCGAGCAGCCGCAGCAGCGCGCGGCCTACCTCGCGTGGCTCGACGAGATGAGCCGGCGCCTCGTGCGCTTCAAGGCCGAGCCGCACACGCGCGTGGAGTTCCTGGAGGCGGTGTGGTACGAGAGCCGCCGTGCCGGCCTGGAAGTGCCGCTCGTGCTCGGACTGATCCAGGTCGAGAGCGGTTTTCGGAAGTACGCGATCAGCCGCGCCGGGGCGCGCGGCTACATGCAGGTGATGCCGTTCTGGGCGCGCACCATCGGCGACGGCGATGCGAGCCGCCTCTTTCACCTGCAGACGAACCTGCGCTTTGGCTGCGTGATCCTGCGCCACTACCTGGGCGTGGAGCGCGGAGACCTCTACATGGCGCTGGGCCGCTACAACGGCAGCCGCGGGCGCTCGGAGTATCCCGATCTCGTCTTCGGCGCGCGTCGGCGCTGGGAGTTCAGGAACTGACGCGCAGGCCCTGCCAGGCGCGCGCCTGCGCGCCCGACACCTGCAGCAGGGCGAGTACGCGCTCCACCGTGTCGTCCACCATCTCGTCGATCGAGGCCGGGCGCAGGTAGAAGGCCGGCAGCGGCGGAAAGACGATGCCGCCCATCTCGGTGACGGCAGTCATGTTGCGCAGGTGCGCGAGGTTGAAGGGCGTCTCGCGCACCATCAGCACGAGGCGGCGCCGCTCCTTGAGCATGACGTCGGCCGCGCGCGTGAGCAGGTTGTCCGACAGGCCGTGCGCGACCGCCGCGAGCGTCTTCATGGAGCAAGGTGCGATCACCATCGCCGCGGCGTCGAAGCTGCCGCTGGCCACGCAGGCGCCGACATCGCCGGGCGCGTAGCAGAAATCGGCCTCAGCCTCGAGCGCCTTGCGGTCCAGGCCGAGTTCGTGGTGGGCGCTGAGCACACCCGCCGGGCTCGTGACGAGGTGGGTCTGCACGCCCAGTGCGCGCGCGCGACGCAGCAGGCGCAGGCCGTAGACCGCGCCCGAGGCACCGGTGATGCCGACGACCAGGCGCTGCGCGGTCATGTGCGTCGGTGGAAGATCGCTGGCCCGCGCGCTCGGCGGATCGCTGTCAGGCGGGTTCGCCGCCGAGCAGCTGCTGCAGCTCGCCGCTCTCGTACATCTCCATCATGATGTCCGAGCCGCCGACGAATTCGCCATTGACGTAGAGCTGCGGGATGGTGGGCCAGTTGGCGTAGGCCTTGATGCCCTGGCGGATGGCCTCGTCCTCGAGCACGTTGACCGTGTGCAGACCCTTTGCGCCGCAGGCCTTGAGGATCTGCATGGCACGCCCGGAAAAGCCGCACATCGGGAACTGCGCCGTGCCCTTCATGAAGAGCACGACGGGGTGGCCCTTGACCAGCTGGTCGATTTCTTGCTGGATATCGCTCATGGTGGTGGCTGGCGGGGACGACCGCCGCAAAGGAAGAATCGGAATCAGACGAGCATACGCCAAAGGCCAATAGCCGCACTGACGGTTGTCATGGCAGGGGCAAGGCTGGCCACCGGCCCCCGGTGCACCGGGGCAGCCCGGCCAGGTCCGTGCGCGTGGCGATGTCGGCAAAGCCGCGCTCAACGAGCATCTGCCGCACCGCATGGGCCTGATCACGCCCATGCTCGAGCAGCAGCCAGGCCCCGGGCTCCAGGTGACCGGGAGCGGCCTGGATGATCTCGCGCAAGGCGGCCAGCCCATCGGGCCCGGGCGTGAGGGCCAGCAGCGGCTCGCTGTCCAGCGCCTGCAGGTGTGGGTCGTCGGCGTCCACGTAGGGCGGGTTGGACACGATGCACTCGAAGCGGCGGCCGGCCAGCGGCGCGAACCAACGGCCTTGCAGGCACTCGAGCGTCAGCCGCAGCCGCACTGCGTTGTCACGCGCCACGGCCAGCGCCGCCGGATCGATGTCGACAGCCGTCACCTGCATCCGCGGACGCCGGTGGCGCAGGGCCAGGGCGATGGCGCCGCTGCCGGTGCCCAGGTCGGCCACGCGTGCCGGCACGGCGGGGTCGAAGAGCTCCATCACCCAGTCCACGAGCCCCTCCGTCTCGGGCCGCGGCACGAGCACGTCCGGACGCACCTTCAGCATCAGGCCGTGGAACTCGCGCTCGCCCACGAGGTAGGCCACCGGCACGCCGCGTGCGCGCTGCTGCAGCAACCGCGCCATCTCGGCCGCCGCGGCCAGCTCGACCGGCTCGTCATCGTGGGCGATGAGCCAGGCACGCGAGCGGCCGAGCACGTGGCCCAGCAGCACCTGGGCGTCCAGGCGGCCGATGCCCGCCGCGCGCGCCGCCTCGACCAGCGAGGCCACGGTCTGGCCCGGTGCGCTCATCCGCCCCCCTCGAGCGCCGCGAGCTGCTCGGCTGCACGTGCGGCCTGAAGTGCCCCCACCACCTCGTCGAGGTCGCCGTCCATCAGCTGGCCGAGCTTGTAGAGGGTGAGGTTGATGCGGTGGTCGGTGAGTCGGCCCTGCGGGAAGTTGTAGGTGCGGATGCGGTCGGAGCGGTCGCCGCTGCCCACCAGGCTCTTGCGCGGGGCGGCCTCGCGCGCCGCGCGCTCGCTGCGCTCCTTGTCGCGCAGCCGCGCGGCGAGCACGGCCATGGCCTTGGCCTTGTTTCGGTGCTGCGAGCGGTCGTCCTGGCATTCGGCCACGAGGCCCGTGGGCAGGTGCGTGATGCGGATTGCGCTGTCGGTCTTGTTCACGTGCTGGCCGCCTGCGCCGCTGGCGCGGAAGGTGTCGATGCGCAGCTCCGCCGGGTTGAGCGTGACCTCCGCCGCCTCGTCGGGCTCGGGCATCACCGCCACCGTGCACGCACTCGTGTGGATGCGGCCCTGGCTCTCGGTGGCGGGCACGCGTTGCACGCGGTGGCCGCCGGACTCGAAGCGCAGCGTGCCATAGGCCTGCTCACCCTCGATGCGCACCACGAGCTCCTTGTAGCCGCCGAGCTCGGCCGGGCTCTCGCTCATGACCTCGGTGCGCCAGCCGCGCCTTTCGCAGTAGCGCAGGTACATCCGCGCCAGGTCGCCGGCGAAGAGCGCGGACTCGTCGCCCCCCGTGCCGGCACGTATCTCGAGGAAGGCTGGGCGCTCGTCGTCGGGGTCGCGCGGCAGCAGGGCAGTCTGGATCTGCGCGGCGAGCTCCTGAAGCTCGGACTCGGCCGATGCGATCTCCTCGCGCGCCATCTGCGCCATCTCGACGTCTTCGAGCAGGCCCTGGGCCACGTCGATGTCCTGCTCGCGCTGGCGGTAGCGCCGGTACAGCCCCACCAGGCGCTGCGCCTCGGACTGCTCGCGCGACAGCGTGCGCCACCGGGCCACGTCGCTGGCCACGGCCACGTCGGTGAGCGCCTCGTCGAGCTCGGCCAGGCGCAGCTCCAGGCGTTCGAGGCGGTGGCGCAGGGAATCCTTCATGGGCACGGGGAGCGTGAGGCGGGCGGGCGGCCGGGCACGACCCGGTCGTGGCCATGTGCGTGTGCGCTAACGATCCTCGCCGGCGCCGGAGCGCGACGAGCCGCGCAGGAAAAGCCGCGAGACCGTGTCGGTCAGGGCTTCGCGCTGCGCGCCTTCGACAGCGTGCAACTCTGCCATCGTGCCATGCAGCATCTTCTGCGTGAGCCCGCGTGAGAGAGCCTCGAGCACGGCCTCGATCGGCTCGCCGCGTGCGAGCATGCGCTGCGCGCGTGCGATCTCGGCGTGCCGCCAGTCCTCGGCCTGACGGTTCAGCGCCCGGATCAGCGGCACCGCGGCACGCTGATCGAGCCAGTGCGTGAAGCTGCGCACGCCGGCGTCCACGATGGCCTCGGCCCGCTCCACCGCCGCCTGGCGCTTCTCGCCTGCGGTCTGCACCAGGCCGGCGAGGTCGTCGACGGTGTAGAGGTAGACGTCGTCGAGCCGGGCGACCTCGGGCTCGATGTCGCGCGGCACGGCCAGGTCCACCATGAAGATGGGCCGGCGCCGACGCGCCTTCAGCGCGCGCTCCACGGCACCCAGGCCGATCAGGGGCAGCGTGCTCGCGGTGCACGACACGACTGCGTCGAACTCGTGCAGCCGGGCGGGCAGGTCCGCCAGGCGCATCGCCTGGCCGCCGAAGCGCGCAGCCAGGGCCTCGCCGCGCTCGAGCGTGCGGTTGGCCACCGCCATCGCCGCTGGCTCGCGTGCTGCGAAGTGAGTGGCCACGAGCTCGATCATCTCGCCTGCACCCACGAAGAGCACGCGGATTCGGCGCAGGTCCTCGAAGAGCTGGCTCGCCAGGCGCACGGCCGCCGCGGCCATGCTCACGGAGTGCTCGCCGATCTCGGTGGAGCTGCGTACCTCCTTGGCCACCGAGAAGGAGCGCTGGAAGAGCTGGTGCAGCGTCGTGCCGAGCGTGCCGACCTCCTCGGCCTCGCGTACCGCCTGCTTGATCTGGCCGAGGATCTGCGGCTCGCCCAGCACCATAGAGTCCAGGCCGGAGGCCACCCGGAATGCGTGCCGCGCGGCTGCGCGATCCTGCATCACGTAAGCGTGCGACTCGAGCTCTCGAGCCGGGACGCTGGCATGTCCGGCCAGGAACTCGACCGCCGCGGGCACGAGGGGCGCGCCCGACACGGGCGAGGCGAGGTAGAGCTCGGTACGGTTGCAGGTGGACACGAGCGCGGCCTCGGCCTCGGCGCGCGCGAGCCTCTCGCGCAGGCGCAGCAGCGCCGGCCCGACCTGTCCGGGCGCAAAGGCCAGCCGCCCGCGCAGGTCCAGCGGCGCGGTGGTGTGGTTCAAGCCCAGCGCGAACACAGCCATGGGCCGATTGTAAGATTGCCCCACCTCCGAGCCTGCGCCGCGTTCACGCGGTGCCACCTGCAGCCGTGGGACCCCTGGACGCGCTCTGGCATCTGCTGAACTTCGCCCTGCCCGCCCTCGGCGTGGGCGGGATCGCCGCGCTGGCGGCCAAGCTGCTGTGGCGCAAGGAGCTGCAGCGCGCGAGCTGGGCGCGGCTGGCGGCGTGGGCGGCGGTGGCAGGGTTCGCGGCACTCGTCACCGGCCTGCTCGTGTTCGGCCGCGACGGCCGGATGGCCACCTACCTGATGCTCGTCGTGGCCGGTGCCGGTGCGCTGTGGTGGGCCGGATTCGGGCCCGGGCGGCGCTGAGCCTGCCCCGGCGCCGCGCGCCTCAGCGCTCGCCCAGCAACACCTCGCCGCGCAGCGAGTGGGGCAGGGCCTGCGTGATCGTCACGTCGATCATCTGGCCGACCAGTCGCGGCTGGCCCTTGAAGTTGACGATGCGGTTGCAGGCGGTGCGCCCCATCAGCTCGGCAGGATCCTTGCGCGAGGGGCCTTCCACCAGGATGCGCTGCACCGTGCCCACGCGCGAGGCGGAGATACGCTGCACGTTGGCCTCCACCAGCGCCTGCAGCCGCCGCAGCCGTTCGAGCTTGACCGGCTGGGGCGTGTCGTCGGCCAACCCGGCGGCCGGGGTGCCAGGGCGCGGGCTGAAGACGAAGCTGAAGCTCGCATCGAACCCGATGTCTTCGATGAGCGCCAACATGCGGTCGAAATCCTCCTCGGTCTCGCCGGGGAAGCCCACGATGAAGTCGCTCGACAGGCTGAGGTCCGGGCGCACCTTGCGCAGCGCCCGGATCGTGCTCTTGTACTGCAGCGTGGTGTAGCCGCGCTTCATCGCAGAGAGGATGCGGTCGCTGCCATGCTGCACCGGCAGGTGCAGGTGGCTCACGAGCTTGGGGATGCGTGCGTAAGCCTGCACCAGGCGCGGCGTGAACTCGTTGGGGTGGCTGGTCGTGTAGCGGATGCGCTCGATGCCCGGGATCTCGGCCACCACCTCCAGCAGCAGCGCGAAGTCGGCGGCCTCTGCGCTGCCACCATCTTCGTCCTCGCCTGCACCCGCGTCGCGGGCCTCGCCGCCAGCGATCGTGCCGCGCCAGGCGTTGACGTTCTGCCCGAGGAGCGTCACCTCCTTCACCCCCTGGCTGGCGAGCTCGGCCACCTCGGCCAGCACATCATCCAGCGGCCGGCTGACTTCCTCGCCGCGCGTGTAGGGCACGACACAGTACGAGCAGTACTTCGAGCAGCCCTCCATGATCGAGACGAAGGCGCTGGCCCCCTCCACGCGCGCCGGGGGCAGGTGGTCGAACTTCTCGATCTCCGGGAAGCTGATGTCCACCTGTGGCCGCGCGCTCACGCGCCGCGCCTGGATCATCTGCGGCAGGCGGTGCAGCGTCTGCGGGCCGAAGACGAGGTCGACATAGGGCGCGCGCTCGACGATGGCCGCACCCTCCTGGCTCGCCACGCAGCCGCCCACGCCGATCAGCACCCCCTTCTTCTTCAGGTGCTTGACGCGCCCGAGATCGCTGAAGACCTTCTCCTGAGCCTTCTCGCGCACCGAGCAGGTGTTGAAGAGGATGAGGTCGGCCTGCTCGGCGTCGTCGGTCTTCTCGTAGCCGTCGGCCGCATGCAGCACGTCGGCCATCTTGTCGGAGTCGTACTCGTTCATCTGGCACCCGAAGGTGCGGATGTAGACCTTGCGGGTCGGGGCGTCGGTGGTCATGGTCGGGTCCAGGTCTGGGCCGTGGGGTCGAAGCGCCAGGTGCGCGCCTGCTCGGGCGTGGCGGGCCAGGGCTCGCGGGCACGCTCTGCAGTGTTGAGGATCCATACGTCGAGCACGAGGCCTGTCGTGGGCTCGATCGTGTAGTGCACGAGCAGGCGCTGGCCGGCCACGGCTGCCGGCAGGCGCAGGAGGTTGTCCTCGCCACGGATGCGTGCGCCGGGTGCGAGCCGGGCGGGTTCGCCGTTGAGGCTCGCCTGCGGCAGGGTGGCCAGCACCAGCTCGCCTCGCAAGGCGGTGGCAGGAAAGGTTCGGTGGGCGGCGGCTTGTGCGCCGGCCGTGGCGGGCAGCGCCAAGAGGCAGGCGACGGCCAGCGCCAGCCCGACCGCAGCGGCCGGCGTCGCCGCGCGGCGGGCCGGGCCCGCACGCCTGTCGGCCGCCCGAGCAAGGTCAGGGCGCCTGTGCGCACAGCAGGTCATGGTGTAGAGCCAGGGGCTGTGAAAGAGAAACCGGCCAAGTGTAGCGGCCGGCTCCACCGGGAGCGTGTTGGGCCAGATGCCTGGCGCGCCGCGCTGCTCAGCCGTTGGGCCACTCCTGCCACGGTGCGCCCAGGGGTGTCCCGGAAGCGTCGACCGTCGGCCACCCGGGTGATCCCCACGGTGCTTGTGGGGTGGGCCAGGGAACCGGGCCCGGGTGCGGCGCACTGTCGCGAAGGAGGTCCGCCAGGGTCAGCACGCCGGGTGCGCCGGGTCCATGTGCGGGCATCGCCGCAGGGTGGGCCGGCTGCAGGCCTGTCGCCTCGACCGTCGGGTGGGCGTCCAGCAAGTCGGACCACCTGATCGACGGCTCGCCGGCCGGTGGCGGCGCATCACCCGGGCCTGGATGGGGATCGCCGCCGATGGCCAATCGCCGGCTGCCGTCATCGTCGGCAGACGCAAGCGGCGTCGCGTTGGGCGTGATCGTGAGTCCGGCCTGGGCCCGCACCCGCGTGCCGTCGTTCTCGTAGACGGCGTAGACCACCCCGCCCTCGGTCACCTCCCCCGTGGACGACCAACCGCTGCCGAGCAGCCGGACGGCGCCACCGGCCTCGCCGTTGACGGTGAGTTCGGAGCCGCCGAGTGCCCGCACGTCCGCCACGGTCAGCACGAGCGTGTTGCGGCCCAGCGCGAAACGCTCGATGCCCGTCAGCGCGCTGTCGGCCACGCGCGTGAGGTCCAGCGTCACGCCCGAGGCGCCGAGCGCGAGCGTGTCCAGGCCCGCGTCGCCCTGCACCGTCTGCGTGCCGGCCACGAGTCGCACGAGGTCGTCGGCCAGCAGGGTCAGCAGGTCGTCGCGATCGGTGCCTCGCACGGCCACGGCGAGGTTGCCGGAAGGGTCGATGGCCTCCGCGCGCACGATGAAAGGCGCCTCGGCCAGGTTGAGCGAGCCGCTGCGGGGCTTCGCGGTGAGAAGGTCGACGGCCCACGCACCCGTGGCGGTCGCGACGTCGTAGATGGCGCCGCCCACGCGCAGCGACAGGCTCTCCCCGGCAGCCAGCGCGACGGTGCCGCTGACCTCGGTCGGTCCGTTGGAGACGATGACGGGGGGGGCTGGCGGTGCAGTGTCGACGATCACCCGGAAGGTGGCCGAAGCCTGCGAGGCATTGCCCGCCGGATCGACGGCGCGCGCCGTCAACGCGTGCGCGCCCTCGGCGAGGTTCGTCGAGGGCGTGAAGGTGTAAACCCCGGTGGAAGTTTCCTGGGCCTGCCCCAGCAGCGTGGACCCGTCGTAGACCTCCACCGCGCTACCCGAGGGCCCGGTGATGCGCAGCGTCGGCCGTGCGTCGTCGGTCGTGCCGCCATCGTCGATGCGGCCGGTCACGTTCACGTCGTCGTCGACCTGCGCGATGACGGGCGTGGCCAGGGTCGCGCCGAAGACCTCGAAGGGCGTGCCCACGCTGCTGCTGACGTTGCCTGCGCCGTCGGTGGACCGCAGGGCGATCGAGTAGGTGCCGTTGGGCAGGGCGTCGGCCTCGCGCACGCTGACCTTCCAGGTGCCTGCGTTGTCGGCCAGCGTCGTCAGCAGCACGGTCCGCCCGGCGCCGATCAGCGTCACGTCCACCGTCGAGCCCGCCTCGGCCGTACCCGACAACGTGGGCGTGCGCACGGAGGTCCGGTTGTCCCCGACCAGCCCCGAGTCGCTCGCGGGGTCGAGGATGCCGCGGGGCAGGGCCGGCGCGGTGGTGTCGACCGTGAAGCGCGTGCCTTCGGCGACGATCCGGTTGCCTGCGGCGTCGGTGACGCTCACCTGGGTGACGTAGATCGCGTCCACGAGCGCATCGGCATCGGGCACCGTGTAGGTCCAGTTGCCCTGGCCGTCCACCGAAGGCTGGTAGGTCTTGCCGTTGAGCACGAGCAGCAGCGTGGCCCCGGGCTCGGTGGCGCCGCGCAGTGTCGGGGTCGTGTCGCGCGTGCGGCCGTCGCCGACACGGCCGGTGTCGCTGGACGGATCGAGGACGACGATCGGCAGGCCGGGCGGGGTGGCGTCGATCTCGAAGACGGTCAGCGACGAGGTTGCCGCATTGCCCGAATCGTCCACCGCCCGTGCGGTGGGGCGGTAGACCCCGTCGGGCAGCGCGTCGGTGGCCGGCACCGTGATGCTCCATCGCCCGCCGGTGGCCACGGTGGCGTAGGTGCGGCCGGCCAGCGTCACCTCGACCGTGGTGCCGGAGTCGGCCGTGCCGCTGAGCGTGGGAGTCTGGTTGCGCGTCTTGCGGTCCCCTGGCACGCCGGTGTCGCTGGAGGCATCCAGGCCGCCGCTGGGGGCCGCGGGCGGCGAGGAGTCGATGGTGAGGGCGACGTTGGTGGGTGCGCTGGTGTTGCCTGCGGGGTCGGTGGCGGTGACCTCCGCGGAGCCGGTGGTGCCGTTGGGCAGGGCGACGCTGGGCTTGACGCTCCAGGCGCCGCCGGGGGCGACCTGGGTGGTGAGCACCTCGCCGGTGGCGGGCATGCGCACGGTGAGGGTGTCGCCCGGGGTGGCGCCGGTGCCGCTGATGACGGGGGTGGTGACGTTGGTGCGCCCGTCGCCCGGGGTGCCGGAGTCGCTGGCTGGATCCAGCCGCGCGGCCGGTGCGGCGGGGGGCTGGGCGTCCACCGTCTCGCTGGAGGACAGGCCGCTTTGCTGGTTGGTGGCCGTCACCGGCGTGGCGTGCGCCAAGGCGGTGGAGGGCGTGAAGCTCCAGGCGCCGTCGGCGCCCACCACGACCGAGCCCAGTGCGGTGCCGCTGCCGGTGGTGAGCGCCACGGTGTTGCCCGGGCGTGCGGTGCCGGAGATCACGCGCCCGTTGGTGGGGCGGATGAAGGGCACGTTGGCGTTGACGGTCTCGGTGTCGGGCGCGCTGGTGTTGCCCGCGGCGTCGAGTTGCGTGGCGCTGAGCACGGTGCCGTCGGGCACCGGGGTGGTCAGCGCGATGCGCCAGGAGCCGTCGGCGCCCACCAGCGTCGTGCCCAGCACGCCGGCGGGGCTGCGCAGCGTGAGCACGGCGCCGGCCTCGCCGCTGCCGCTGACGGAGCCGAAGCCGTTGGTGGCGGCAATCACCGGCGCGCCCGCCGTGGCATCCACCACCAGCGCCAGCGAGGCGGCCGCGCTGGCGTTGCCCGCCGCATCGGTGAGCGTCACGCTCACGGCGTGGGGCCCGTCGGCCAGCGGCTCGATGGGCAGCGTGCGCCCGTCCGGGCGCGCGGTGGCGGTGTCCAGGCTCCACGCCCCGCTGGTGGGGTCGGCCACCACCGTGTAGGTGGCGCTGCGCTGGGCGTCCAGCGCCAGCACCAGGCGCACGGTGCTGCCGGGCTCGGCCGTGCCCTTGAAGGCGGGGGTGGTGTCTTGCGTGAGCCCGTCGCCCACGGCGCCGGAGTCGCTGCCGGGCTCCAGGCCCACCGTGGGCGCGGCGGCCTGGGTGTCGATGACCAGCGCCAGCAGCGTCTCGGGGCTGCTGTTGCCGGCTGCATCGGCGGCGCTGATGCGCACGGGGTCGCTGCTGCCGTGGGGCAGCGCCTGAGCGGGCTTGACGCTCCAGCTGCCGCTGGCGGCGACCTGGGCGGTGAGCACCTCGCCGGTGGCGGGCATGCGCACCGTGATGGTGTCGCCCGGGCTGGCGCCGCTGCCGCGCACCACGGGCAGCGTCTCGCGCGTGCGGCCATCGCCTGCGACGCCGCTGTCGCTGGCCGGGTCGAGCTGCGCGGTGGGCGCCGCTGGCGGCTGCGCGTCCACCGTCTCCGCATCGGACAGGCCGTTTTGCTGGTCCACCGCGGTGACGACCGTGCCGTTGGCCAGCGCGGCAGCGGGCGTGAAGCTCCACTTGCCCTCGGCATCGATGAGCACGCTGCCCAGCGTCGTGCCGCCGGCGCTGAGCACCAGCGTGTCGCCCGCGCGTCCGGTGCCGCTCAGGATGCGGCCGTTGCTGGGCAGGATGAAGGGCACGGCCGCGTTGACGGGCTCGGTGTCGGGTGTGCTGACGTTGCCTGCCACGTCCGTCTGCGTGGCCGAGAGCACCGTGGCATCGGCCAGTGGCGCCAGCAGCGCCACGCGCCAGGTGCCGTCGGCGGCCACGCGCGCGGTGCCCAGCACGTTGGCGCCCTGGGTGAGGGTGACCAGTGCGCCGGGCTCGCCGCTGCCGGCCACAGACTGGAAGCCGTTGGTGGGGGCGATCACCGGTGGGGCCACGGTGGTGTCCACGCGCACCGCGATGGGGGTGCTGGTGCTGTCGTTGCCCGCTGCGTCGCGCGACTGCACGCTCAGCGTGTAGCTCCCGTCGGCCAGCGCCGGCATCACGGCCGAGCCGCCATCCGGGCGCAGCGTGCCGGTGTCCACCGCCCAGCTCCCGTCGGCTGCGGCCTGCACGGTGAAGTTGAGCGTCTCTGCGCCACGCACCAGCGACAGCCTGACCGTGCCGAGCGGCTCGGCCTGCCCAGCCAGCCCAGGCGTCGCGTCGCGCGTCACACCGTCTCCTGGCACGCCGGTGTCGCTGGAGGCGTCCAGGCCGCCGCTGGGGGCCGCGGGCACGGTGGTGTCGAGCGTGAAGCGGCTCGTGGCCGGTGCGCTGCCGAGCCCGGTCACGGCCGAGGTGACAGTCGTGCGCAGCAGGTGGTCGCCGTCCAGGTCGAGCATGTCGCGCGGCATCAGCACCGTGAGGCTGCCGGCCAGCGCTGCGGTCTCGTTCAGCGGCAGGGCAATCCTGCGCACGGTGCCGTCGGGCAGCGTGAGCGACAGCAGCAGCTCGTCGCCAGGCCGTGTGCCGGCCGGCAGGTTCACCAGCACCGGCACGCCGCCCTGGCTGGCGCGTTCGGCCGCGCTGATGCGCGTGTCCTCGCCCTGGGCCTCGGGGATCGTGACCTGCGGCGCGCCCAACGCCGCCGTGAGGACCTGGATGTCGAACGGTGCGCTGGGCGCGATCCCGGCCACGGCGGTGGTGCCCGCCTCGATGCGGGCCATGTAGGCATAGCGCCCGTCGGCCAGCCGTGCAGTGGCCGAACCCGCTGCGCCCGCGCCGTCCTGGAAGGTCCAGCCCGTGCCGTTGACGATGCCCTCGCCCAGGCGTACCCAGTCACCGCCGGGCTGCCTGCGGTAGACGGCCAGCACCTGGCCGGCCAGCAGCGTGCGGCCGGTGTCGCCGGTGAGCAGTGGGCTCGCGTCGTTGGACAGGCTGCCGTCACCGAGCCAGCCCAGGCCCGGGGCGGCGTCATCGAGCGTGCCCTGTATCCGCACGGCCGAAGCGAGCACCTGGCCAGACGCCGCTGCACTCGAGTTGCCGGCTGCATCGGTGGCCACTGCCCGCACCGGCGTGGCGTCTGCCAGGGCGGCGTCCAGCCGCACGACCCAGCTGCCGTCGGCACCGGTCGGGCCTGCGGTTCCCAGCGTGTTTCCGGAGGCCCCGAGCAGCCGGATCGAACTCCCGGGCTCGGATTGCCCGGCCACGAGGCGCTCACCCACCACCTCCAGCGTCGGGGCGGCGGGCGCCAGCGTGTCGAGCACGAACTCCCGTGTGGTGGCCGGCGAGACGAGGCCTGCGGCAGTCGTGATCCAGACGCCGACCTGGTAGCGCCCGTCTGGGCCGAGGGCGGAGGCGGGAAGCGCACGTGCGAGCGAACCCGCCGCGATGTCGGCGGCGGTCAGCGTCACCGGGATCGAGAGCGTCGTGCCGTCCGGTCGGGTCAGGAGGGTCTCCAGGCGGGAGCCCGCAGGCACGTTGGCGGGCACCGCGATCACCAGGCCCACGCCACCGTCGTCGCGCTCGGCCAGGTTGACGTACCCGTCAGCCGCCTCCGGAATCTGCAGCCCGGGTTGCCCCGCCACGACTCGGGCGGTGCTGGCAGGCGAGACGTTGCCGCTGCCGTCGCGTGAGACGGCCCGCAGCGTGGCGTCGGCAGCCACGGGCGACTGCAGCGCAATCGACCAGTTCCCGAAGGAGTCCACGGCTGCCTTGCCCAGCGTTTGTCCCGATGCGTCGTAGACCTCCACCTCGCTGCCCGGGGTGCCGGTGCCCGACACGATGCGGCCGTTGCCGGGCTCGATCGTCGGCGCGCCGGGCACGGTGTGGCGCACCGGCTGGTCCAGCGCGTCCTGCCCCGACACGGCAAGGGGAGAGACCAGCGAGGCCTGCGCGCGCGCGGAGGTGAGCACGAAGGCGCCATCGAGCCCGACCGTGGCCGACTGGGTCGAGCCGTCGGCGAACGCGACGGCCACGCGGCTGCCGGGCAGTGCCGTGCCGAAGACGATCAGCCGCCCGTCGCTCGCGATCTCCTGGCGCGTGATGACGACATCACCCAGGAGCTGCCGGTTCAGCGCCGAGTCGGCGAGGAAGGTCTGCTCGGCGCTGGATGGAGCCGCCTTCAGCGCGGCCAGGGCCTGCTGGCGGCCCTGGTCGATCCAGGCTGCGGTGGCCGGGGTGAGCGCGAGGGCTCCGCTCTGGCTCACCAGCCCCTTTTCGAGCAGGGCGAGCGAGCTGGCGAGGCTGGCCCCATCGAGACGCTCCGCGCCCGAGAGCTTGGCCAGAACCAGGCCAACACGCTCGGCGCCCGACAGGCCGTCGAGAGCGTTGAAACCCGGTGCGTTCGTCGGCACGGCGCCGGCTGACACGTCGACGCCACGCAGTCCGAAGGCCTCGCCGACTGCACGGTTTGCAGCCGCGATGGCCGCCGGATCCGAAGGTGGGCGATCGCCCGCGCCCACGAGCAGCCGGGTGGCCAGCTCCGTGAGCGGGTTCACGTGAAGGTCGAGCACCGCCACGCCCGAGGCCTGCACCTCGAAGCGCGGATTCGACTCCGCCGCCACACCCACGGCGCGCAGCGTGGTGTCCAGCGATCTGGGCGCGGCACTGACCTCGTCCAGATAGTTGGGCGCCGTGCCGTTGGCATCGGTGACCTTCACCAGCACCGGCCCGCGGTAGCTGCCCAGGCCCGAAAGCTCCAGGCGCCACGTGCCACCGTTGCCGACCGCCGCCGTGCCAAGCGACTGGCCCTGATCGCCGAACACTTCGACGGTGAGGCCGCCGGTCACGGGCCCTGCCACGACGGTGCCCTGCAGCACGAGCCGGGTCTCGAGCTCGAAGGAAGCCTGCACCGCCGTGCCGGCATTGCCTGCAGCGTCGGACAGGGTGACCCTGACCGTCCAGGCTCCGTCTGCAAAACCTGGGCCGGTTGCGCCCGTGCGGAGCTCGGCTGCGCTCAGCGAGACGGTCAGCCTGCCCGCCGTGACGTCGGTCTCCTGGAGCACGACGGAACGGGTGACCACGGCGCCCGAGGGGCTGGTGAAGCTCGCTTCGAGGCGGTCGCTCGCGGCGCTGCCTGCGGGCAGCGTGACGACAAGCGTGGTGCCGTCCTGTGCTTCCGCAGCCGTGATGCGGCCCGGCGCCTCGGGCAGTGCCAGCTGCGCCGCCCCCGGCGCAGTGGCGTCGAGCACGAACTCGAGGTTGCCCGCATCACCCTGCACCGTCCCCCGCGACAGCCACGCGCGCACGGCCCAGCGCCCGTCGGCGGCGGTGAGCGTGGCTGCGCCCACGGGCACCAGGATCTGGCCGGCCGCCAGATCCGTGGCTGAAACGGTCGCGGTCAGCGTGAGAGTGGTGCCGTCGGGCCGCGTGAGCACGGTGGTGAGGACATCGCCCGTGACCGCATTGGTCGGCAGGCCCACCACGAGCGTGGTGCCGTCGGCCGCCTCCTGCTTGTTGAGGCCTCCAGCGGCTTCGGGCGCGGCGAGCGAGGGCGAGCCGGGCTTGAGCGTGTCCACGACGGGCGGTGGGGCTGCGCCACCGCCGCCGCCACCCCCCCCACCGGCAGCGGCTCCTGCGAGCACACCGGCCAGCAGCCCGGGCACGATCATGGGCATCCCCGCAGCGGCGGGCTGCACCTCCAGGCGCGGGAACTCGATGATCTGCGTGGTGACCGAGGCCAGCGTGGACAACTCGCGGTGCGCCGCGCCGGGCTGCAGGCCCTCGGCGCTGACCATGTAGATGCGCAGCAGCGCGTTGTCGTCCAGGCCCACGAGGCTGTCAGCAGGGCTGGCGACGAAGGTGGGATCGAAGTAGTGGCCAATGACCAGGTCGGGTCGCGCCACGCTCGCGTCGACGGCGGCCTGGGTGTCCAGGGCAATCCACAGGTCGTTGGCCACGCGCCACACGCGCAGCCGCTTGGGGGCCTTGCCCGTACGCGGGTCCTTGAGCTCGTAGCGCTCGCCGGGGTAGGCCTCCACGCGTACCGGAATGCCGTCGAGTGCCGGCACGAGCGCGATCTCGAGGACCTTGCGCGGGCCCACGGGCCGCAGCACGGCCGCAGGCGGGGCAAGCGGGGTAACCGGGGCAGGGGGGGGCGGGTTGCCCGCCGGCTGGCCTGCGTCGCTCACGCCACCAGGCTCTGCACGGAGGAGCGACTCATCCAGGCAGCCCGCGCATGCGTGGAAAGGCCGAGGCCGGATTCAGCGGGCCACCGAAGCTCCAAGGGTGATCGGGTCCGGTCGGCAGAGGCAGGCATGAGGAGTTCTCAGGGTCTCGAGTGAGTGTCGGGCGCAAGCCGCGGGCGGCAGTGTAGCGGGGTGCCTCACGTTTTGATACGCGTGCCCGCACCGAGCGCCCGCCGGGCCGGGTGTGCGCACGCAGGGCCTGGAGCGCGGTCGCTGCGGGTGTCCTCGATGCCCCCGGTTTCCCTGACGCCGGCCGCTGGTCGCGGTATCGTTCGGGCCACCGATCCACCCGGGGCGCACCTGCCCGCACCGCCATGCCCACTGCTCAAGCCGCCAAGTCCTGCGGGCCTGCCTCCCCACGCATCCGTTCAGGGCCTGCGAGCCTGCTTCGCCTGCGGGGCGCAGCCGTTGTGGCCGCCGGGCTCCTCGCCTGCGCCGCGGGTGCCCTGGCCGCCGCGAGCGATCCGGCGCCGGATGAGCCAACCTGGCTCCAGCAGGCGCGCAAGGAGATCACGGACCGGCGCTTCGACGCCGCGCTGGCGGCCCTGCAGCCGGCCAACGCCGTGGGCAACGCCGAGTGGCACAATCTGATGGGCTTTGCGCTGCGCAGCCGGGTCCCGCCCGATCTCGTCGCGGCCGAGAGGCACTACGTGCGCGCGCTCGAGATCGAGCCGCGTCATCGCGGAGCCCTCGAATACTACGGCGAGCTGTTCCTGATGAAGAAGGACCTCGCGGGTGCGCTCACGATGCAAACCCGCCTGGAGCAGGCGTGCCGCTTCGGTTGCCCGGAACTCAAGGACCTGCGAGAGGCGATCGGGCGGTACCGGGCAGCGGGTGGCAGGTGAGGGTGCTGCAGGATTCAGCTCTTCTCCTCCTGCCCCGGGGTCAAGGAGGATGGTGGCGCTTCAGGGATTCGAACCCCGGACCTGCGGATTATGATTCCGTCGCTCTAACCGACTGAGCTAAAGCGCCACGAACTGCGCATTATAGCGGCAAGCGCTGCGCGCGCGAGCCCGCCGGCTTCCTCACCTCCCCCGCATGTTCAGCTTCTTCAAGCGCGCCAAGCCTGCCCCTGCCGCCACCCCGGGTGCTCCGGACGTTGCCGTTCCCGAGACGGTGGCTGCTCCCTCGCCCGCTCCCGTTGCCGTCTCCGTTGCTTCGGCCGCTGCCCCGGCCGGCGAGGGCACGCGTGCGGGCTGGATGGATCGACTCAAGGCGAGCCTTCGGCGCACGGGCGCCGGGCTCGCCAGTGTCTTTTCGGGCTCCCGGGTCGACGAATCGCTCTACGACGAACTGGAGGCCGCGCTGCTGATGGCCGATGCGGGCGTGCAGGCCACCGCGCATGTGCTGGGTGAGCTGCGCCGTCGCGTGCGCCAGGCCGGTGCCAGCGACCCGGCGGCCGTGAAGGCCTTGCTGCTCGATGTGCTGGCTGAACTCCTGGCGCCGCTGCAGCGGCCGCTGGAGGTCGGGGCTGGTGCGCCCACCGTGCTGATGGTGGTGGGCGTCAACGGCGCGGGCAAGACGACGAGCATCGGCAAGCTGACGCACCACTTTGCCGAAGGCGGCTGCAAGGTGCTGCTGGCGGCGGCCGACACGTTTCGCGCCGCCGCGCGCGAGCAGCTCGCGGTGTGGGGAGAGCGCAACCGGGTGGACATCGTGAGCCAGCAAGGCGGAGATCCGGCCGCGGTGAGCTTCGACGCCGTTTGCGCCGGTCGGGCCCGGGGCTGCGACGTGGTGATCGCCGACACCGCCGGGCGGCTGCCGACGCAGGCGCACCTGATGGAGGAGTTGCGCAAGATCCACCGCACGATCGGCAAGGCCCAGCCGGGCGCGCCGCACGAGGTGCTGCTCGTGGTGGACGGCAACACCGGGCAGAACGCCCTGGCGCAGGTGCAGGCCTTCGATGCTGCGGTGCCGCTCACCGGCCTCGTCGTCACGAAGCTCGACGGCACGGCCAAGGGCGGTGTGCTCGCCGCGATTGCGCGCTGGGCCGCTCAGGAGCGACGCCCGATCGCGGTGTACTTCATCGGCATCGGCGAAGGCCTGCAGGATCTGCAGCCCTTCGATGCCCGCGAGTTCGCGCAGGCGCTGCTGTCTTGAACGCGCCGCGCTCGCGTGCCAGCCGGCTCAGTGCGCGCCGGCGGACGGGCTCTGCGGGCGCGCCTCGAACTCGTCGAAGAAGGTGAGCGATACCGGGTCGAACGACGAGTGCCTGGCCGCAATCTCGTCGCCCTCGGCCAGCAGCTCGGCGATTTCGGGCACCGGAATGAGGGGCGCAAATCCGCTGGGCGCAGCCGGCCGTGCCGCCGTGGGACCGGCTGGCGGTGCGGCCGTGCCGCGCAACGGGGCCGCGCTGGGTGCGGCGGTGCGCGCTGCACTGGCCCCGCGCGCGGGCTGATCAACCGGACCGAGCTCGGGCTCGATGCGCATCGCGGCCGCCGTGGGCTGGGCGTCGCTGGCAGGGCCTCGGCGCCGCGCGACTGGCGGCACGTCACCCCGGGAGGTCTTCTGGCGTGCCCCTGGCGAGCCTGCGGACTCCAGCGCGGTCTGCAACTGGGTGCGTGCCTGCTCGGCTGCGGGCAGACGCGCCTCCTGCCAGATCAGCACGCGCACGCCCACGCCCTCGAGCAGCTGGCGCATGCGCTCGTGCCGCTCCTGGGCCCGAGGGCCCGGGTTGGGTGGCAGGATCTCGACGGCAATGACAGGGCGCGAGCTCGAGTCGCAGACGAGGATGTCTGCGCTGAGCATCGACAGGCCGCGCAGCCAGTCGTCCTCGGTGCGCTTGTCCTGGACCTTGAGGTAACGCATCAGCGGCACCTGGGCCATCACGATGTGCTGGGGCAAGGCCGCTCGCACGAGGTCGAAGGCCTCGCGCTCGAACGCGGTCAGCACCCTGACTGCGCTCGGGTGGTAGCGGGCCAGCAGCTCGACACCCTCGCGCGAGTTCGGGCGGTCGGTCCGCGCCTTGGCCTTGGGCTGGCCCGCTGCGGGCCTGCGCTTGCGCAGCCGCCACGCAAGCAGCGCGAGCACGAGGCACAGAACCACCGCGGCGGCGGCAGCGGCAACGGCGGTCAATGGCAACGAGTCGAAAGGGGGCATGGCGGCAGGGTATGGACGCAGGGACAGCCGGTTTATCGGCTTGCCCGGGCCCCGACTTGAGCCGCATTGCCCCTGAGGGGCGCCAGTGCCTCAGCGTGGCAGGCCGGGCATCCCGGGCACTCCACCCATGCGGCGCATCATCTTCATCAGCCCGCCGCCCTTCATCTTCTTCATCATCGCCTGCATCTGCTCGAACTGCGCGAGCATGCGGTTGACGTCCTGCACCTGGACGCCGGAGCCCGCGGCGATGCGCCGCTTGCGCGAGGCCTTGATGAGATCGGGCTTGCGCCGCTCCAGCGGCGTCATCGAGCAGATCATGCCCTCCATGCGGCGCACGTCGCGCTCGGCGCGGCCCAGATCAGCCTGCTGGGCGCGTGCGGCCAGCTGCGAGGGCAGCTTGTCCACCAGGCCGCCCAGGCCGCCCATCTTCTTCATCTGCGAGATCTGGGTGAGGAAGTCGTTGAGATCGAAGGCGTCGCCGCTCTTGACCTTGGCGGCGAGCTT
>CAILKA010000410.1 GCA_903834645.1 uncultured beta proteobacterium | reverse complement strand
GACCTTGAAGAAGTTCGCGCCCGTGCGGTCCATCTTGTTGACGAAGGCCAGGCGCGGCACCTTGTACTTGGTGGCCTGGCGCCACACGGTTTCCGACTGCGGCTGCACGCCGCCCACCGCGCAATACACCATGCACGCGCCGTCGAGCACGCGCATCGAGCGCTCCACCTCGATCGTGAAATCCACGTGGCCCGGGGTGTCGATGATGTTGAAGCGGTGCTCCGGGAAGTTCATGTCCATCCCGCGCCAGAAGCAGGTGGTGGCGGCCGACGTGATCGTGATGCCGCGCTCCTGCTCCTGCTCCATCCAGTCCATCGTCGCGGCGCCATCGTGCACCTCGCCGATCTTGTGGTTCACACCGGTGTAGAACAGGATGCGTTCGGTGGTGGTGGTCTTGCCGGCGTCGATGTGCGCGGAAATCCCGATGTTGCGGTAGCGCTCGATGGGTGTCTTGCGGGCCATGGTGGCTGGGCTCCCGATGCAGAGGGCCGCCGCCGGATCGATGCGATCCCGACAGGCGGCCGGATGCGGATGAGGTGTGGCTGGGGGTGCGCTCGTGCGGTCGGACAGCGTCCGGATCGCGTGCGGCGCGCTCAGAAGCGGAAGTGCGAGAAGGCCTTGTTGGCCTCGGCCATGCGGTGCACCTCGTCGCGCTTCTTCATGGCGCCGCCCCGGCCCTCGGAGGCCTCGAGCAGCTCATTGGCCAGACGCGCGGCCATCGACTTCTCGCCACGCTTGCGCGCGGCCTCCTTGAGCCAGCGCATGGCCAGCGCCTGACGGCGCACCGGGCGGACTTCCACCGGCACCTGGTAGTTGGCACCACCGACGCGGCGGGACTTCACCTCCACCATCGGCTTGACGTTGTTCAGCGCCACCATGAAGACCTCCAGGGGATCCTTGTTGGCCTTCTTCTCGACCTGGTCGAGTGCGCCATAGATGATCCGCTCGGCCACGGCCTTCTTGCCGGACTCCATGACGACGTTCATGAACTTGGACAGATCCACCGAGCCGAACTTCGGGTCGGGCAGGATCTCGCGCTTGGGTACTTCGCGACGACGTGGCATGACAGTTCCTTCTTCGTTTCAGCTGGCGCCCGCCCGGATGGGCTGGACGCCTCGAAGACCCATGTGGACAGCGCACGCGCGCCGCCCGGGGCCTTCACTTACTCGGCGAGCCGGGATGGCACGCCGCAGGGGAGGAGCGTGCCTGCTCGCGCAGGCCCACCCCGGTGACGGATGACAGGCTCAGGCCTTCTTCGGGCGCTTGGCGCCGTACTTCGAACGGGACTGCTTGCGATCCTTGACGCCTTGCAGGTCGAGCGAGCCGCGCACGATGTGGTAGCGCACGCCCGGGAGGTCCTTCACGCGGCCGCCACGCACGAGCACGACGCTGTGCTCCTGCAGGTTGTGGCCCTCGCCGCCGATGTAGGAAATGACCTCCTGCTGGTTGGTCAGGCGCACCTTGGCCACCTTGCGCAGCGCCGAGTTCGGCTTCTTCGGGGTGGTGGTGTAGACGCGCGTGCACACGCCGCGGCGCTGCGGGTTGCCCTGCAGGGCCGGCGACTTGGACTTCACGGCCTCGGTCTGACGGCCGTGGCGCACGAGCTGGTTGATGGTGGGCATGGGTGATTCCCGGTCTGTTCGAGTGCGGTCGCAAGGGGTTTCGACAGGCCCATGCCGAGCGCTCCCGCAGGAAGCCGGCTTTTCCGGTGCAACCTCTCCAGGAAGGAGGGCCGGCGATCTCCCCGTTCGTCTGGCGCGGTGCGCGCAAGCGGGGCATTGCGGAAAAGCCGCTCGGCAAAGAGCGCGGCAAAAACTGCCGAAAAGCCGGCGAGTATAGCCTGCCGCCCAAGAGACCGCAAGGATCGGCCACCAGACCCGCGCCGGGCCTGGATCGGGGCGGCTCTATTGGGTCGGTCATGGACCGCCGCATCATCGGCCGCAAGGCCACCGCCCCCGCCTTCCACCCGCCGCGCCAGGCCTGTGCGGGCAGCGCTTCAGGCGCCTCGACGGGAGCTCCTGCCCAGGGGGCGGCGGCATCCGCGGCGTCGGCCGACCGCCCCGTGCTGGCCGTGCTCGACACGAACGTGGTGCTGGACTGGCTGTGGTTCGACGACCCGCGGCTCGTCCCGCTAGCTTTTCGCCTGCGCGCGGGCACCCTGCGCTGGCTCGCCACGCCACCGATGCGCGAGGAGCTCGCCGCCGTGCTCGGGCGCGCGACCTTGCCCGCCCGCCCGCGCTCGACTGAAGGGGTGCTGGCCGACTACGACCGCTGGTGCGCGCTGCACCCGGAGCCGGTGGCCCCGGCGCACTCGGCTGCGTTGCGCTGCACGGACACCGACGACCAGAAGTTCATCGACCTCGCGCTCACGCTTGCACGAACCGGCGGTGCCACGGCGCTGCTGACGCGTGACCGCGCCGTGCTGCGCCTGGCACGCCACGCACGCCTGCACAGGCTGTGGATCGGGCCGCCGGAGCGCTGGTGCGATCCGGCGGGCCCGATCCCGGGCTGAGCGCTACTCGCGCGAGCCCCCGGCCGCTGCCGCCGCCGCGGTCGCGGCGTCCACGCCGGCGAGCTGCGCCGCCGCCAGTTCCTCGGCCTCCTGCAGTGCGATCGCCCGGCGCTCGGACTCGTCCATCTCTTCCTTGGCCTTGCGCGCACCGTGGTAGGCCATGCCGGTGCCTGCCGGGATGAGGCGACCGACGATGACGTTTTCCTTCAGGCCGCGCAGCTCGTCGCGCTTGCCCATGATGGCAGCCT
>CAILKA010000409.1 GCA_903834645.1 uncultured beta proteobacterium | reverse complement strand
CCGATGCCGGCATACAGGGCCACGGTGGCGAGCAGGAACACGAGGCCGATCGTGGCCCGTGACATGCCGAACTGCTCCAGGATCGCAAGCAGGATGACGAACACCAAGAAGCCGCCCGTGTACCAGCCGTACACCTTGTTGAGCTGTTTCTTGAAGGCCGAGTTGGCCTCCTTGTTGCTGACGCCTTCCTGGGCGTCGAAACTCAGGCCTGCCATGGTTATTCCTCCTCGGCCACGCCGTGTTCCTGGTCCAGCTTGTTCATGTAACGAGCGTAGAACCAGATGATGATCACGTAGACGACGAGCGAGCCCTGGGAGCCGACCCAGAAGCTGAACGGCCAGCCGAAGAACGTGAAGCTCAGGTCACGGGCGAAATACCCGATAACGTAAGTGACGAAGAACCAGATCGCCAGCAGGATGGCCGTGATCCGGAGGTTCTTCTGCCAGTAGCGCTGGTGGTTCTCACTCACCTGCATGTCGACACCCCTTTCGTTGCAACATCCGCCCGAAGGCGGCCCTCTCGAATGAACCCGTGCGCGCTTGCGCACGCCCGCTCGCAGCCGCTGGCCTGCTCGCCCGTCATGCCGGCAGCCCGCCTCAGGCGGCGGGCTGACCGGCCAGCAACCCGGTCTCGCGCTCGAGCTGCGCTGCGACCTTGGGCTCGAACCCCTTGAGGTGGCGAATGATCTTCACCGCCGCTTCGGGATCGTGACGATCGACATGAACCCGGGCCAGCTGGTACCAGCCGTAAGGGCTCATGGGCTGCAATTCAGTATTGCGCTTCAGGACCGGCACGGCCTCGTCGAAACGGCGCAGCCGGATCAACACGAGGCCCATGCCGTACCAGGCGAGGTCGAGCTGGGGCGAGAGATCGGTTGCGCGCCGGAAGGCTTCCAGCGCCTCCTCCAAGCGACCCGAGCCCTCGAGCAGATACGCCAGGTTGTACCAGTGGTGCGCATTGCCTGGATCGATCTCCACAAGCTTGCGGGCCTCGGCTGCCGCTTCTGCCGGGCGATTCATCTCTGCGTACAGGTGGGCCCGGCTCGCACGCACATAGGGATCGTCCGGCCAGCGCGCCGCCATCCGATCAAAGGCCTCCAGCGCGGAATTCCGCATCCCAAGCGCCAGCCGCGCCATGGCCTGGCACTTCGACCACAGGTATGCGAAACCCCGGCTCACTGACAACCCTCCATGTGCGACTGCACGCACAGGTTGACGATCTCGAAGGTCACCACCGCGTACGCCACGAGCAGCAGGAAGAAGGTGACGATCGGCACATGGTGATCAGCCACCTTGGCAGGCGTCAGCCAACGCATGGGGGCCGTGAACGGCTTGGACACCACCTGCAGCAGCCTGTAGAAGAAGTTCGTGTCGCGCTTGGGGCCCGCCAGCGCGTACAGCAGGCCCTGCCCCGCCAGAGCGAGCAGCGCGATGTACAGAACCAGCTGGATGGCCTTGAGGACGATTAACATGTTTCGAGCGGGCGGACTGTTGACGGACGGGCTTACTGAGCTCTGACGAAACGCCACCTTCAGGCCAGATCAGGCCCGGTGCTTTCCCGGGGGTGGGGCGGACCCTGACAGGGTCTGCCCTCTGGCGCACTCAGCCGCCCGAACCCGCCAGCCGGTGCCACGTCTCCACCACGGAGTCCGGATTCAAGGAGATCGAGACGATGCCTTCGCGAGCCAGCCAGTCCGCGAAGTCCGGGTGGTCGCTGGGTCCTTGTCCGCAGATGCCTACGTACTTGCCTGTGGCACGGCAGGCGGCGATCGCACGCGCGATCAGTGCCTTGACTGCCGGATCCCGCTCGTCGAAGTCGTTGGCGAGCAAGGCCAGCCCGGAGTCACGGTCCAGGCCCAGGGTGAGCTGCGTGAGGTCGTTCGAGCCGATCGACATCCCGTCGAAGTGCTCGAGGAACTGCTCGGCCAGGATCGCGTTGCTCGGCACCTCGCACATCATGATGAGGCGCAGCCCGTCCTGGCCGCGCTTCAAGCCACGGTCGGCCAGCATGCCCACCACGGCCGCCGCCTGTTTCACCGTGCGCACGAAGGGCACCATGATCTCGACGTTGCTCAGACCCATATCCTGGCGCACGCGCTTGATCGCCTCGCACTCCATGCCGAAGGCATCGCTGAAGTCACCGCTGATG
>CAILKA010000408.1 GCA_903834645.1 uncultured beta proteobacterium | reverse complement strand
CTCGTGTACTCGTGGTGGTGCGCCACCTCCAGACCCCAGTAGGTGATGTGCGCATGCGGGAACATGATGGCCTTGGAGGGGCCCGTCGTGCCCGAGGTGTACATCAGCATGGCCAGGTCTCGGTAGCCGGGCGTGCGGGGCGGCGGCGCATCGGTGGAGGGATCGTCGAGCAGGTCCTGGAAGGGCCGCACGTCGGAGCTCCACGCCGGCAGCGGCTCGGGGCGGCTTGCGATGTCGGCCACGAAGACGTGGCGCAGCTGGGGCAGCTGCTCCCGCAGCTCGGCCACCCGCGGGTACAGCCGCGCCTCGACGATGACGGCGCTGCAGTCTGCAAAGGACAGGAAGTACTGCAGCAGCTCGCCGCGCGCCGAGGCGTTGATGGGCACGGTGACCCGGCCCCCCCGGTTGATGCCGAAGGTGGCCACGAGCTGCTCCAGGCAGTTCTCGAAGATCACGGCCACGTGGGCCTGCGGCGCCAGGCCGCAGGCGTCCAGCCCGGCGCTGAGCCGGCGCGTGAGCGCATCGAACTGGCCGTAGCTGAGCGTGCGGCCTTCGGGCAGGTAGGTGACGAAGGGCCGCCCGGGGCCGCGCGCGGTGCGCTCGACGATCAGCGCATCGAGCGTGGCGTGGCGCGGGTCGTAGTCCGCCAGGCGGCGGGCGATCATCCGCCCTTGGCTCCGCTGGTGCGGATCAGATCGGCCCAGAACTGGCGTTCGGCGGGCACGGCGGCGCTGAAGGCCTGCACGTCGGCGAAGTCGCCTTCGATGCCGAGGTTGCGCGTGAGCTCGGCGTACTCGCGGCTGCGCGAGACGCCGGCCAGCGCATCGGACATGCGGCGCACGAGTTCGTCGGGCATGGCCGTGTGTGCGAAGGCGGCGTTGAGCGAGAAGAAGGAGTAGCCGGGCACCGCGGCCTCGGCCAGCGACGGCACGTCCGGCAGCGACTGCGAGCGGCGCGGGCCCGTGACGGCCAGCAGCCGCAGCTTGCCGGCCTGGAACTGCCCGCGCGCGGTGGCCAGCGCGGCGAACCCGAAGTCGACCTGTCCGCCCACGATGTCGGTGAGGGCCTGCGTCTGCACCTTGTAGGGCACGTGCAGCGCCTTGATGCCCGCCCGGCTCTCCAGCAAGGCGGCCGAGAGGTGCTGCGAGCTGCCGGCGCCACCCGAGGAATAGCTGAGCTTGCCCGGGTTGGCCTTGGCAAAGGCGATGAGCTCCTGCGCCGTCTTGAAGGGCGAGGACGTGGGCACGACCAGCACCAGCATCACCGAGGCGATGCGTGCCACGGGCTTGAAGTCGCGGGCGGCGTCGTAGGGCAGCTTGTCGATCAGGAACTCGTTGGTGAAGTGGCCCGGGCCCGTGAAGAGGAAGACGCTGCCGTCAGGCTTGCTGCGGGCCACCGCCTCGGTGCCCACGACACCGTTGGCGCCGGCCCGGTTCTCGACCACGATGGAGACGCCCCATTGGTCGCCGATCTGCTTGGCAGCCAGGCGCGTCACGGCGTCCAGCGCCGTGCCCGGCCCGTAGGGCTGCAGGAAGGTGACCGGGGCCACGGGCCAGTTCGACGCGAGTGCGGGGGAAGCGGCCACGCCCACTGCGCCCAGCGCCCCCGTTGCACCCCACGCGCCCATCGCGCGCAACCAGGCGCGGCGCCCGTGCTTGCCTGCAGCGTTCATGCTCATGTCTCCTGCGGGTCTGGATGCCCAGGATCAGTCTAGGTGGGCGCCCGGGCGCAGCGGAAGTGGAATATTCTCAGCGGGGACATGCGCTTTACTCATGCCCCCGGACCATGAACATCAAGCACCTGGGCTACTTCGTGGAGATCGTGTCCTGCGGCAGCCTGAGCCAGGCGGCCGAACGCGTGTACGTGACGCAGTCGGCGCTCAGCCGCGCGGTGTCGCAGCTCGAGCAGGAGCTGGAGTGCAGGCTGCTCGAGCGCACGACCAAGGGCGTGGTGCCCACGTCTCAGGGCCATGCGCTTGTGGAGCGCGCACAACGCATCCTGCAGGAGTCGCAGGCCATTGCCCAGGATGTGAAGCTGCCGGGCACGGCTCTGCGGGGCAGGGTGCGCCTGGCCATGCCCACGGGGCTGCGCAACCGCCTCACCCGCCCGCTCGTGGGCCGGCTGCGCCAGGCGTACCCGCAGCTGCGCATCGAGATCACCGAGACCACCTCGCGCGGGGCACGCACGGCGCTGGACGAGGGGCGTGTGGACCTGGCGGTGCTCACGGAAAGCGAGCGCGCCGGCCGGCTCAACACCGTGCCTCTGTACACCGACCGGATCTGCCTGGTGGGCCCGGGCAGCAGCACGCTGAGCATGGGGCGCGCCGTGCCCACCGCCACGCTGGGCACGCTGCCGCTGGTGCTGCTGCGCGCGCCCAACAACCTGCGCGCCGTGGTGGATCGCATCCTGCGCCGCCTGCACGTGGACACGCCGCCTGTGCTCGAGGTGAGCTCCTCACCTCTCGCGCTCAGCCTGGTGGCCGACGGGCATGGCTACACGGTGCTGCCGCGCAGCACGGTGGAATCGATGGCCGGGGCGGCCGCCGATCAGCACGCGCTCAAGCTCGCACCCCTGGGCAAGCTTGCACTGACCTGGATGGTCGCCCTTCCCCAGGACCGCCCGGTTCCGCAAGGTGCGCGGCTGATGGCGCAGGTGCTGCATGAGCTAGCCATGCAGGCGCCCTCGGCCAGGGGGGGCGAGAGCGAAGAAGGGCGCAACGCAGGCATGCGCGCCCGTCAAGGGGCGCGGGCCACGCGCGATCCGCTCAGATGACGCCGTCGCGCCGCAGGGCCTCCAGCTGCGCAGCGCCCTTGCCGAGCACGCGCTGCAGCAGCTCCTCGGTGGCCTCGCCCAGCCGCGGCGGGGCACGCTCGTAGCGCGGCGGCGTGGCGCTCAGGCGCAGCGGGCTCGCGATGGTGCCCACCTTCGCGCCGTCGTCGCGCGGCACGTCCACCTGCAGGCCGCGGTGCACCACCTGGGGCTCCTGGAAGACCTGCGCGTAGTCGTTGATGCGCCCGCAGGGCACGCCTGCTGACTCGATGCGCGAGAGCCACTCGAGGGCGGGGCGCTGCACCAGCGTGCGCGCCAGATCGGGCACGAGCTCCTCGCGGCCGGTGATGCGCAGCGTCATGCGCGCCCAGCGCGGGTCGTCGCGCAGGTCGGGCCGCTCGAGGGCCTCGCAGAATCGCCGCCATTGATCGTCGTTGCCCACGGCCACCACGATCTCCTCGGTGGCCGTGCGAAACACCTGGTAGGGCACGAGGCTGGCGTGCGCGTTGCCGTAGCGGTGCGGCACCTTGCCCGTGGCCAGGTGCCCGGTGACCTGGTTGGCACCCAGGGCCACGATGCCGTCGAGCAGCGCGATGTCGATGTACTGGCCCTCGCCGCTGAGGTGGCGGTGCTCGAGCGCGGCCAGGATCGCCACGCAGGCGTACATGCCGGTCATCATGTCCACGACGGCCACACCCACCTTCTGCGGCCCGCCCCCGGGCAGGTCGTCGCGCTCGCCGGTGATGCTCATCAGGCCGCCCTGGGCCTGGAAGACGAAGTCGTAGCCGGGCTTGTGGGCGTCGGGGCCGTCCTGGCCGTAGCCGGTGATGGAGCAATAGACCAGGCGCGGGTTGATCGCGCGCAGGCTCTCGTAGTCGAGGCCGTAGCGTTTCAGGTCGCCGACCTTGTAGTTCTCGATGAGCACGTCGCAGTGCATGGCGAGCTCGCGCGCCAGGGCCTGCCCGGCCGGATGGGCGATGTCGAGCGTGATCGAGCGCTTGCCGCGGTTGGCGCTGGCGAAATAGGTGGAGTCGGTGGTGTTCGCGCCCTGGCCGTCGGTGATCCACGGCGGCCCCCACGCCCGCGTGTCGTCGCCGCGGCCCGGGCGCTCGACCTTGATCACCTCGGCGCCGAGGTCGGCCAGGTTTTGCGTGCACCAGGGGCCCGCGAGCACGCGCGAGAGGTCGAGCACGCGGATGTGCGAAAGGGCGCCCGGGCCCCGGGGAGACGGTGATGAGGGCTCTGCCATGGCGCGCAGCCTAGCCGAGAATCGGCGACCTGGCAGGCCGTTCACGGGCCGACCTCGGCCCGATCACGGCCCGATCACGGGCGGTCTCTGGCGGACCCTCTCGCCAGCGGGCATCCGGCGCTTCTGGCACCATCCGCGGTTTGCCTGCGTTCGACGCGGGCCTGTGTCCAGGGGGTTCCCGTGTCGCTTGTCGCCTTGTCGCTTCATTCCCAGCCGGTGCGCCCGGCGGTTTGCCCGAGCGCGCCCCCGGCGCGCCTCCATGCCGTGGCCCGGGCCGCGGCGCTGGCGATGCTGGCCACCCCGCTTGTGGCCTTTGCCCAGGATGCCGGCCCCGGCGGCCCGGCCGAGCCTGCCTCGGGCCCGCAGCCCAGCGTCACGCAGCGCGTGGAGATCGCCGCGCGCCAGGGTTCCACCGAACTGCGCCGCGCCGCCAGCGTGGCCAAGCAGATCTACGGCCGCGACGAGCTCGACCGCTTCGGCGACACCAACGCGCTGGACGTGCTGCGCCGCCTGCCGGGCGTGAACGTGGGCTCGGGCGGGCCGCGCATGCGCGGCCTGGGCGCGGGCTACACGCAGATCCTGATCAACGGCGACCCGGCGCCGCAGGGTTTCAACCTGGACCAGCTCAGCCCCTCGCAGATCGAGCGCATCGAGGTGCTGCGCGCGCCCACTGCCGACCAGAGCACGCAGGCCGTGGCCGGCACGATCAACATCATCCTCAAGGATGCGCCGCGCCGCTCGCAGCGCAGCCTGCGCCTGGGCATGACCGATGGCACGGACCGCCCGATGGCCAACACCAACCTCGTGATCGGCGAGTCCAAGGGACCCTTCGCGCTGTCGCTGCCGCTGTCGCTCTTCGAGTGGGACCGCCAGAGCCGCACCACCACCGAACGCCAGATGGCCGGCACCAACGGGCTGCCTGCGCGCGCCGAGCAGGTGGGCACGGGGCAGTCCTGGGGCTGGGGCTACAACGCCGCGCCGCGCGTGAACGTCAAGTTCAGCGACGACCAGACGCTGTCGGTGGCGAGCTTCTTCCAGAAGGGCTACTGGAACAACCGCACCGACTATTCCAACCGCATCCTCGCGGGCAGCCCGGTGCTGGATGACGACTCGGCCGGCAACGGCACCTGGGAAAACCGCCGCGGCAACCTGACCTGGGCCAATCGCTTCCGCGACGACCAGCGCATCGAGCTGCGCGCCGGGGTGCAAGCATCACGCTCGACCTTCGATTCCCGCAACCTGCGCGCTGGCGCGCTGCAGCTGCGCTCGGAGGGCGCCAACCAGGACGACGCCATCACGCAGGCCGGCAAGTACAGCCTGTTGCTGGGAGAGGCCCACACCCTGACTGCTGGCTGGGACCTCGAGTGGCGCGACCGCCAGGAGCGGCGCACCACCACCGATGCCGCCGGCAATGCACTGCTGCCGACCTTCGAGGGCCAGCCCTTCGAGGCGCAGGTGCGCCGCCAGGCCTTCTACGTGCAAGACGAGTGGGAGATCTCGCCGCAGTGGCAGCTGTACCTGGGCCTGCGCCACGAGCGCATCGAGTCCGAGAGCACGAATGCCGCGAACCCGGTGCGCAACACCAGCAGCGTGCTCTCGCCGCTGGCTCACCTGACCTACAAGTTCGATCCCAAGGGCCGCGACATGATCCGCGCGAGCCTGACGCGCAGCTACAAGGCGCCGGGTCTCTCTGCGCTGCTGGCGCGGCCGCAGATCAATGCCGCCTACACCAACACGAATGTCACCAACACGGCGCTGGCCCCCGACCGCATCGGCAACCCCTTGCTCGCCCCCGAGCTGGCCACGGGCCTGGACATCGCCTACGAGAAGTACCTGGCCAACGGCGGCCTCGTGAGCCTGGGCCTGTTCCACCGCAGCCTGAGCGGCGTGGTGCGAAACGTGACGACGCTGCGCACGGTGAGCTGGGCCACCGCGCCGCGCTGGGTGACCGAGCCGCTGAACTTCTCGGACGCCACCACCAGTGGCCTGGAACTCGAGGTGCGCGGCCGCGCGGCCGACCTGTTCCCGGCCGTGTTCGGGAACGCCAAGGCGCTGAACCTGCGCGCCTCGGTGAACCTGTACCGCTCGCGCGTGGAGGCACTGCCCGGGCCCGACAACCGCCTGGACGGCCAGCAGCCCTGGTCGGCCACGCTGGGCTTCGACCAGCGCATCACGGGGCTGCCGCTGAACGTGGGCGGCAGCGTGAGCCTGTCACCGGGCTACGACACCCGCCAGGCCGTGGACCAGCTGGTGTCGCGCTCGAGCACCCGCAGCCTGGACCTCTTCGCGCAGATGTTCGTCAGCCAGACGATGTCGCTGCGGGTGGCCGCCAGCATGGGCGTGCAGCAGTTCGGCCCGCCCAACGGCGTGTCCACGACGCAGCTGGCCAACGGCGAGTACACGCGCTCCGAGCGCTACGCCAAGCCGCAGCTCAACGTGTCGCTGGACATGCGGCTGTAGCAGGCGGCCGCGCCCGGGGCGGCTGGCGGCCGCGGGCACGGGCACGGGCACGGGCCACGGCCGCTGCGGTGGCCGGGTGCCGGCTGCCCGCTCAGGCCCCGCTCAAGCCCCGAGCAGATCGGCCAGCGTGCGCGCCACCACCTTCGTCGCGCGGCGCAGGTCTTCCAGCACGATGTGCTCGTCGGCGCGCTTGGCGTTCGACTCGAGCACCGTGCGCGGCCCGGCGCCGTAGATCACGGCCGGGATGCCGCGTTCGCTGAAGAGGCGCGCATCCGTGTACAGCGG
>CAILKA010000407.1 GCA_903834645.1 uncultured beta proteobacterium | reverse complement strand
TGCCCGACGAGCAGCGTGTCGCGGAAGGCGGCCAGCACACCGGGCTGCGCCAGTGTCAAGGCGTCGCTGGGCCGGTCGAAACTCCACAGGCGCTGACCACCCTCGGCATCGAAGGCATGGACAACCCGGTTCACCGTCATGACGAAGACCCGCTCTCCCGCCACCAGCGGGGACGTCACCGCCCGCGCCTGCAAGCGGGCACGCCAGCGCACACGACCTTCCTCGACGACGACGAGCTCGTTGTCGCGCGTCACCACAGCCGCGCGCCGGCCATCGCTGCCCACACCTGCAGCGACTCGTGCGCCGACGTTCACCTCCCAGGCCTGTGCGCCCGACAACGCGTCGATGGCGCGCACCACACCGCCGTCGCCGGCCAAGAACACACGGCCCTCGCGAACCGCAGGCGTGAGGGAGAAGGAGACGCGGTCCAACTGTGCGCGCCAAACCTGGCGGCCCGCGATTTTCGGCGCCAGGTCCTCCAGCTGCGCTGGCTTGGGGCGGTCGCCGGCGCATCCAGCTGCGAGAAACGCAGCGGCCGCCAGCGCGATGACTCGGCCAGCCGCGTGGCGGATCCAAGCTCCAGGAACCGACCTCACTTGCCCGCCCCAGAGGCTGCAGGCGCCGCGCCGAGTGCCGTGAGCTTGGCCTCCACCAGCCGCCGGTAGTCCATCGACTCCGGAATGCCTTTCCAGGCCGCCTGGTAAGCCGCCACGGCGTCAGTTGCCCGGCCTTGCGCCGCGAGCACATCGCCGCGTCGATCCGCTCCGAGGGCGGCAAAGCCTCCGAGCTTCGCGGCATCGAGCTGGGCCAGTGCCTCATCGTACTTCTTGGCATCGAGCAGCACGCCCGCCAGACGCAACCGAGCCAGCGCGGCAAGGTCCTCGTGACGCCCGGTGTCGGCCACCCAGGCGAGCGTGGCGCGGGCATCGTCCTCCTTGCCCTTGTCGAGCTGCACCTTGGCCGCGACCAGTCCGGCCTGCTGCGCGTGGACGGTGCGCGGGTGGCGCTCCTTGAGGTCAGCGAAGACGCGCGCCACCTTGTCGACATCGGCCGCCGCGGCGGCGCGATCGAGCTCATCGAACATCGCCCCGGCCTGCTCGGCCTGCTTGCGTTGGTAGAGCTGCCAGCCGTTCCAGGCCGCAAAGGCACCGAGCACCGCCACCAGGACCCAAGTGATGAGGTTGCCGTAGCGCTGCCAGAACGCCTTCAGGGCGTCGACTTGTTCCTGCTCTTGCAGGTCGAGGGGAGTAGCCATGTGTGGAGCTTTCGCGAATCTTCGATTATGCGGTGCGCAGCTCGTGCGCCCACTGAGCCGGGCTGGCAAGCGGACGCAGGGCCTGCTCGCCCTGTACTCGCAGCGGCTTGACCCCGACCTGGCCCGCCTGGCGCTCGGCCTCGCCCAGCACGAGCGCAAATCGCGCTCCGCTGGCGTCAGCGCGCCGGAACTGGCTCTTCATGCTGCCGGGACCATCAGACGCGCCGGCATGGAGCACCACAGACAGGCCCAGCGCGCGCAGCTCCTCGGCGAGGGCCGTGGCCACCGGCATATCCCGAGCGTCGGCAACGACACAGTACGCGTCCGGCATATGGGCCGCCGCCTGCAGGCCCGACTCCGCCAGCAGCTCGAGCACGCGCTCGATACCCAGGCCCCAGCCGATGCCGGGGGCGGGTCGGCCACCCAGCATCTCCACGAGCGAGTCGTAGCGCCCGCCGCCACACAAGGTGCCCTGCGCGCCAAGCCTGTCCGTGACCCACTCGAACACGGTCAAGTTGTAGTAATCCATCCCGCGCACCAGGCGGGGGTTGAGCTCGTAGGGCTGCCCGGCTCGCTCAAGGACGGCGCACACCGCCTCGAAGTGTCGAAGCGACTCCTCGCCGAGGTGGTCCATCAGACGCGGAGCCGCCTCGACCACCTCCTGCATGGCAGGGTTCTTGGTGTCCAGGATACGAAGCGGATTCGTGTGGAGACGGCGCCGAGCATCGGCGTCGAGCGCATCCTGGTGCCGCTCGAAGTGGGCGATCAGTGCAGCGCGGTGTGCCTGCCGCTCATGCAGCTGCCCCAGGCTGTTGAGTTGCAGCCGGACGTCTTGCAGCCCCAGCTCGCGCCACAGCGCCCGCACCATCAGGATGACTTCGGCATCCACCTCCGGCCCCGGAAACCCCAGCGCCTCGACACCCACCTGGTGGAACTGCCGATACCGGCCGCGCTGTGGCCGTTCGTGCCGGAACATGGGTCCGATGTAGAACAGTCGCTTGCCACCGTCGTAGAGCAGGTTGTGCTCGATGGCCGCCCGCACGACGCCAGCCGTGTTCTCCGGACGCAGCGTGAGCGCATCCCCGTTGAGGCTGTCCGTGAAGGAATACATCTCCTTCTCCACGATGTCGGTGACCTCGCCCAGCCCACGCACGAAGAGTGCCGTGGGCTCGACGATGGGCGTGCGCACCTGCCTGTAGCCGTACCGCGTCATGACGCGGCAGACGGCCTCCTCGAACCACTCCCACTGCCGGGATGCCGGCGGCAGGATGTCGTTCATTCCCTTGACGCCGCGCAGCGCGGCCTTGGCGGGCGCCGGGGCCCCCTTCGATTCGGACATGGTGGATCGGCGCCCGTGCGGCGCGGCAAGTGCAGTAAGTGGAACCCTGGGGCTGTCTGCTCAGACCTGAACGGCAGCGGTCCCGAAGCGCCGCTCGATGTAGCGCTCGACGATCTGGTGGAACTCCTGCGCGATGCCCTCGCCGCGCAAGGTCAGTGCCTTCTCCCCGTCGATGAAGACGGGTGCGGCGGGGGCCTCACCGGTGCCGGGCAGGCTGATGCCGATGTCGGCGTGCTTGCTCTCTCCCGGGCCGTTGACGATGCAGCCCATGACCGCCACCTTGAGCGTCTCCACGCCCGGGTAGCGCAGCTTCCAGACCGGCATCATCGCCCGCAGGTGGTCGTCGATCTGCTTGGCCAGTTCCTGGAAGGTCGTGCTCGTGGTTCGGCCACAGCCCGGGCAGGCGGTGACGCTTGGGTTGAACACACGCAGGCCGAGCGACTGCAGGATCTCGAGCGCGACCAGCACCTCCTGCGTGCGTGACTCCCCAGGCTGAGGCGTCAGGCTCACACGGATCGTGTCGCCAATGCCCTCCTGCAGCAGCACGGCCAACGCCGTCGCCGAGGC
>CAILKA010000406.1 GCA_903834645.1 uncultured beta proteobacterium | reverse complement strand
TCGATCGCCGCCTGGCACGACGCGCGCCCGGGCGCGCCGCTGGTCGTTGCCCGCACCGGCACCGACCTCTATCGCGACCTCGCCAGCGACGCGCAGGCGCCGCGCTCGCTCGAGCTGGCCGACGCGCTCGTGGTGCTCAACGAGCTGGGCGCGCGCAGCCTGCCCGAGGCGCTGCGCGGGCGCTGCCGCGTCGTGCTGCAGTCGTGCAGCCGGCGCGTGCCCCGTGCCGCCAAGCCCCGGCGCTGGTTGCGTGCGGTCGCGGTGGGGCACCTGCGCGAGGAGAAGGACCCGCGCACGCTCTTTGCCGCGGTGCGCCTGCTCGGCGGCCATCCGGACATCCTCATCGACCACATCGGCCGCGCGCTCGACGCGCAGCTCGGCGAGCAGGCGCAGGCGCTGGCGCGGGCCTGCCCCCGCTACCGCTGGCTCGGTGGCCTGTCCCACGCCCAGGCCCGCGCGCGCATCCAGGCTGCCCACGTGCTCGTGCACCCGAGCCGGATGGAAGGCGGCGCGCACGTCGTGATCGAGGCACTGCGCAGCGGCACGCCCGTGCTCGCCTCGCGCATCGACGGCAACGTCGGCCTGCTCGGGCCTGGCTACGGGGGCTACTTCGAGCCGGGTGACGCCGCGGGGCTGGCCGAGCGGCTCGCGCAGCTGCGCCGCGAGCCCGATATGCTGCACACCTGGGTGCGGCAAGCCGAGCCGCTGCTGGCGCGCTTCGAGCCGCAGGCCGAGGCCGCGGCGCTGCGCGCGGTGATCGACCCGCTCCTGACCCGCCACTGCTGAAAGGATCCCCCATGAACGCGCCCGAACCCGTGGCCCCTGCGGCTGAGCCGCGCCTGACCTCGCTTTCGCACGGCGGCGGCTGCGGCTGCAAGATCGCCCCGGGCGTGCTCTCGGAGATCCTCAAGGGCACGGCTGCGATGCCGATCCCGCCGGAGTTGCTGGTGGGCATCGAGACGGCCGACGATGCGGCCGTCTACCGGCTCAACGACGATCAGGCGCTGATCGCCACCACCGACTTCTTCATGCCCATCGTCGACGATCCGTTCGACTTCGGGCGCATCGCGGCCACCAACGCGATCAGCGACGTCTACGCCATGGGCGGCAAGCCCATCCTCGCCCTGGCGCTGGTGGGCATGCCCATCAACGTGCTGTCCACCGCCACCATCGGCCGCGTGCTCGAGGGTGGCGCCTCGGTGTGCCGGGCCGCGGGCATCCCGATTGCCGGCGGCCACACGATCGACTCGGTGGAGGCGATCTACGGACTCGTGGCGCTCGGGCTCGTGCACCCCTCGCGCGTGCGCCGCAACGCCGACGCGCGCGCCGGCGACGTGCTCGTGCTCGGCAAGGCGCTGGGCGTGGGCGTGATGAGCGCTGCGCTCAAGAAGGGCGAGCTCGGCGAGGCGGGCTATGCGCGGATGATCGAGACGACGACGCGCCTGAACACCCCGGGCCCGGAACTCGCCGAGCTGCCGGGCGTGCATGCACTGACCGACGTGACCGGCTTCGGCCTGGCCGGCCATGCACTCGAGATGGCCCGTGGCGCGGGACTGCAGGTGCACCTGGACTGGCCTGCCGTGCCGCTGCTGCCGGGCGTGCGCGCCCTCGCCGCGCAGGGCTACGTCACGGGGGCCTCGGGGCGCAACTGGGCCGGCTACGGCCACGACGTGAGCCTGCCGGGAGCCTTCGCGCCCGAAGACCGCGCGCTGCTGACCGACCCGCAGACCAGCGGAGGGCTGCTCGTGGCCTGCGAGCCGGGCTCCGTGGACGCGGTGCTTGCGATCTTCCGGCGTCATGGCTTCGACGCGGCTGCGGTGGTCGGTCGTTGCGAGGCGGCCGTGCAGCCTCGCCTCGTGGTGGCGGGCTGAGCGGCGCACGCCCCGCGCTGTAACCGTAACCGCCGCCGCAGCGAATCCACCCATGTCCCTGCACCGCACCCTCTCACCCAGGAGTCTCCCCATGCCGACCCTTCCCCGGATCTGGATCCGCGCCCTGCTGGGCGCCGTCATCGCGGGCGCCGCCACCCTCGCGCAAGCGCTCGAGGTCAAGCCCTTCTCGGCCGAAGCCCTGGCCGCTGCGCAGACCGCCGGCCAGCCAGTGGCCGTGCACTTCCACGCCGACTGGTGCGGCACCTGCAAGCAGCAGGAGAAGGCGATCGCGCAACTGCAGGCCGAAAAGGGCCTGGACGTGCTGCTGCTCGTGGCCGACTACGACAAGGAGAAGGCGCTGCGCAAGACGCTTCGTGTGCGCAGCCAGTCGACGATGGTCGTCTTCCGCGGCAAGGACGAGCGCGCCCGCCTGGCGGGCGACACCTCGGCCGAGAAGTTCCGCACCGCGCTGCGCGCCGCACTGTGACGCGGCGCCGGCAGACCCCGTGTCGTTGAGCCTTTCCCTGCCGCAGGCGGCACTGAGCCTGGCCGCGGGCAGCCTCACCACGCTCAGCCCTTGCGTGTTCCCGTTGCTGCCGCTGGTGCTCGGCGGAGCGCTGCAGGCGCACCGTCTCGCCCCGGTGGCCATGGGCGTGGGCATGGCACTGTCGTTTGCCGCGATCGGCGTGCTGGTGGGCCTGGCCGGGCCGGCCATCGGGCTGGACGGCGACATCGTGCGGGCTTTCGGCGGCTGGCTGCTCGTGGGCTTTGCGGCCGTCATGCTCGTGCCGGCCTGGAGCGAGCGCTTCACGCAGTGGATGACGCCGCTGGCCAGCGGCGCGCAGGCAGCCTCCTCGCGGCTGTCGGGCGGATCGCTGCTGGGCGCCCTCGGCCTGGGCGCGGTGCTCGGCCTGGTCTGGAGCCCGTGCTCCGGGCCCCTGCTGGCCTCTGCCCTCACGCTCGTGGCCAGCGAGGGCGGGGGCGTGCGCGGCGGCGTGATCCTCGGCCTGTTCGGCATCGGAGCAGCCGTGCCGCTCGTGGCAGTGGCCTACGCCTCGCGCGCGGGCTTCCACCAGGCACGCGGATGGGTGCTGGCGCGCATCGGGCGCATCAAGAATGTCTTTGCCGTGGTGCTGGGCGCCATGGGTGTGGCGATCCTGACGGGCGGCGACAAGTGGCTGGAGGCGCGCGTGAACGCGCTGCTGCCCGAGGGCTGGCTGAACCTGACGGTACTCTTCTGAATCGGTGAGCTCTCGGCCGTGGCGCCCTTTCGCTACAGCGGGCTGCTGATGGCCGTGGCCGCGGGCTGGCTCGTGTGGGGCGACGTGCCCGACCCACTCGCGTGGGCGGGCATCGCGGCCATCATGGGCTCGGGTCTGTATCTGCTGCGACCGTCTGCTCGGTGAGCTGCTCGCGCAGCCGGCGCAGCCGCTCGCGCGGGCTTTCCTTGACGCCCTCGCGCTCGTCCAGCCGCATCTCGGCAATGAAGCGGCTGGGCACACCCGCCACCGTGTCGCGGCCGCGCTTGCGCCGGCGCAGCGTCGAGACGGCCAGCGTGCGGCGCGCGCGCGTGATGCCCACGTACATGAGGCGCCGCTCCTCGTGCAGCCGCTCGGGCGCCAGCGGCTCCTCCCCGCCGGTGAAGGGCAGCAACCCCTCGTTGACGCCGGCCAGCACCACGTGCGGCCACTCCAGGCCCTTGGCTGCGTGCAGAGTGGAGAGGGTCACCACGTCGGCATCCTTCTGGCGCTCGGCCAGGCTGATGATGACGCTGATGGTCTGCGCCACCTGCAGCACGCTTTGCCGCTCGGTCTCGAAGGTGCCGCCTTCCTGGGTGAGCTGGCCGCCGCAGCGCCGGGCGATCCAGTCGACGAAGTCGATGACGTTGCTCCAGCGCGCGGCCGCAAGCCTCTCGCTGTCCTCGGTGTCGAGGAGGTGCTGCTCGTAGCCGATGGCCTTGAGCCACTCCATCAGGAAGGCGCGCGCCGCCTCCTCGCCCTCGGTGTGGCGGGCGCGGTACTCCAGATCGCGCACCTCGCGCCCGAACTCGTGCAGTGCGTGCAGCGCCTTGTCACGCAGCGCCGTGGACAGGCTCGGCGAGAAGAGCGCCTCGAACAGGCTCGTCTTCCAGCGCGCGGCGAACTCGCCCAGGCTGGCCAGCGTCTGGTGGCCGATGCCGCGCTTGGGCGTGGTCACGGCGCGCAGGAAGGCCGGGTCGTCGTCGGCGTTGACGAGCAGGCGCAGCCACGCGCACAGGTCGCGGATCTCGGCGCGATCGAAGAAGCTCTGCCCGCCCGAGACCTTGTAGGGAATCTGCGCCGCGCGCAGCTTCTGCTCGAAAGCCCGGGACTGATGGTTGGCGCGGTAGAGCACCGCGAAGTCGGCCCAGTGCGCCGCCGCCCCACTGGAGCGCAGCGCGCGGATGCGCGAGACCGCACGCTCGGCTTCGTGCTCCTCGCCGTCGCACTCCACGAGCGCCACCGGCTCGCCCTCGCCGAGCTCGCTCCACAGCTTCTTGGCAAAGAGCTTGGGGTTGGCCGCGATCACGTGGTTGGCTGCGCGCAGGATGGCGCCCGTGGAGCGGTAGTTCTGCTCGAGCGCGATGACCTCGAGCCTCGGGTAGTCCTGCGGCAGCCGCTTGAGGTTGTCCAGCGTCGCGCCGCGCCAGCCGTAGATGCTCTGGTCATCGTCGCCCACGGCGGTGAAGATGCCGTTGCGCCCCACCAGCGCCTTGAGCAGCTCGTACTGCACGGCGTTGGTGTCCTGCACCTCGTCCACGAGCACGTGGGCAAAGGCCTGCTGCCACTTCGCGCGCGCCTCCTCGTCGCGCGCCAGCAGCGCCAGGGGCAGCCCGATCAGGTCGTCGAAGTCCACCGCCTGAAAGGCCAGCAGCCGCTCGGCGTAGCGCTGCATCACGCGCGCGGCTGACTGCTCGTGCTCGTCCTTGGCCACCGCCAGCGCCTGCGCGGGGTCGAGCCCCTGGTTCTTCCACAGGCTGATCTGCCACTGCCAGCCGCGTGCAACCTTGGCATCGGTGGTGCCGCCGGCCTCGCGCAGCACGCCGAGCACGTCATCGGCGTCCAGGATCGAGAAGTTCTCCTTGAGCCCGATGCGCGTGCCGTCGGCGCGCAGCATGCGCACCCCCAGCGCGTGAAAGGTGCTCACGACGAGATCCTTGGCCGCGCGCGCACCCACCAGCGCACGCGCACGCTCGCGCATCTCGGCGGCCGCCTTGTTGGTGAAGGTGATGGCCGCCACGCGCGCGGGCTCCACGCCCGTGTCGAGCAGCTTGGCGATCTTGTGCACGATCACGCGCGTCTTGCCCGAGCCGGCGCCGGCCAGCACCAGGCAGGGCCCGTGCAGGTGATGCACCGCACGGGCCTGGGCAGGGTTCAGTCCGTGGGGTGCCGCAGTCATGGAGGGGGCGATCATATCGACGCACAGGCGGCTGGCCGCCCTCCACGGGAGAACGCGGGCGCGCGCGGCTCAGGCTGCGCGGCTCAGGCTGCGCTGGGCTGGGCCTGCGCCGGGGCGGCGCGGCGCACGAGCAGCGCCTGCACCTGGTCGCGCAGCGCCTGCACCTGCGCCAGCCGCTCGCCCTGCACCGGCAGCCCGCCGGGTTCGGGGTGGTCGGCATAGATCAGGCCGATGCAACCCTTGTCGCCCATCAGCGGCAGCAGCATCAGGCAGCGCACGCCCAGGTGCATGCGGAACCACTGCGGCAGCCCGCGCCAGGTGGCCGGCTTGGTGGCGTCGTCGATGACCGTGTCGAGGTTGCGCGAGCAGGCCAGGCCGAAGAGATCCTGCGCGCAGGCCGGGTCGATCCGGAAGTGCGTGAGCAGGCGCGGCATCCCCGCGCCCTCGCCGAGGCGGCCTTGCAGCCATCCGGTGGCCGGCTCGCGCAGGCACACCACCACGCGCTGCGCGCCCAGCGCCTCGACCATCACCTCCATGACCAGCTGCAGCGCGGCCGCCGCGCTGCAGCCCTGCTCGACCGACTGCGCCAGCCGCTGCGCGCCCCGGGCGAGCGCGGCTTGCGCTTCCTCCGGAACGATGCTGCCGCGCGGGGTGCGCCGGGGCGGGGTGACCTGGCCAGCCGACGGGGCGCGAGGCACCGCGCTTTGCCGGCGCAGCACGCCCGCCACCTCAAAGGCCGGCCAGGCGGGCGCGGGCGCCTTGGCGCCTGCGGCAGGCTCGGTGGCGCGTGGCGTGCGGCGACGCGTGCTCCCCGCGGCTTCGGACACATGCGTGACGGCGGCGAGTTCGCTCCACTGCCGCTCCACGCGGCCCAGCAGCGCCTGGAAGGGTTTCGGATCCTCGCCCAGGAAGTGCTTCCAGCGCGCCTGGAAACCCACGAGCGCGTCCACCAGCGCCTCCTGGGGCGTGTCGGCGATCACATCGGCCATCTGGTTGGCCAGCGAGGCCACCAGCCGCACCCGGTCCTCGCCCGGGCGCGGGCCCTGGTAGTCCTCGGGGGCCATGGGCTGCATCGCGCGTAGCATCGTGCTGGGCCACCCCCACAGGCGCGCCACCTCGACACCGATCTCGGGATAGGACAGGCCCAGGAGCTGCCCGGCGTGGCGCGCTTCCAGGGCCGCACGCCGTGCCTGGCGCGTTGCGCCGTCCTCG
>CAILKA010000405.1 GCA_903834645.1 uncultured beta proteobacterium | reverse complement strand
TACATCCTTGGCCCTGAAGTCGAGGCCTTCGAGGTTGAGTGGGCTGAGTACTGCGGCGCCTCCCATGCCGTGGGTGTGGGCAATGGGCTAGACGCCCTCACCCTCGCCTTGCGCGCCCTTGAGATCGGCCCTGGCGATGAGGTAATCGTTCCCTCCAACACCTACATCGCCACCTGGCTGGCAGTGAGCCATCTCGGCGCCACGCCGGTGCCGGTGGAGCCCGACCCGGCGACCTGGAACATCGACCCCGCCCGCATCGAGGCTGCCATCACGCCGCGCACGCGCGCGGTGATGCCAGTGCACCTGTATGGCCAGCCTGCTGACATGGCCCCGATCGTCGCGCTGGCACGCCGACGCGGCCTGCGCGTGGTGGAAGACGCTGCGCAGTGCCATGGCGCGCGTTACCGCGGCCAGCGCATCGGCGCCCACGGCGATGCGGTGGCCTGGAGCTTCTATCCCGGCAAGAACCTCGGTGCCCTGGGCGATGGTGGTGCCGTCACCACCGGCTCGGCCGAGCTCGCCGAGCGCATCCGCGTGCTGCGCAACTACGGGTCACGGGTGAAGTACCACAACGAGGTGATCGGCCGCAATTCACGCCTGGATGAACTGCAGTCTGCCCTGTTGCTGGCCCGGCTTCCGATGCTGGATGCCGAGAATGCGCACCGCACACGGCTTGCCGAGCAATACCTCGCCGGTCTGCAAGACGCGGGCCTGCTGCTGCCGAGCGTCCTACCCGACGCGCAGCCGGTGTGGCATGTCTTCGTCGTACGACATCCGCGTCGCGACGACCTGGCGCGCGGGCTCGCGGCCGAAGGCGTGAGCACCGTGATCCACTACCCGGTGGCGCCGCATTGCCAGCCAGCCTATGCGCCGCTCGGCCTGGCACGGGGAGCATTGCCGGTGTCCGAGGCGCTGCACGACGAGGTGCTGAGCCTGCCCATCGGCCCGACGCAGACCGCTGCACAGACCGCGCAGGTCATCGATGCGGTGCACCGCGTGCTGTCAACGATGCACTGAGGCAACGGCCTGGCCAGGCGAGTTCAGGCATGGTGATGCTCCAGCGGCGTGCGCTGCCTCCGGCCTGCGCCGAGCCCAGGTAGCGGTGCACATCCAGGTCTAGCAAGGTCCTCCAGGAGTATTCGACCTGGCTCAGCGTCAGGGATTGCTCGGCGTCCAGGGCTTGCGCCGTCATGTGCTGCCCTACCTCGCCCTCCCAGTCGACAGACAGCTCGACGCAATGTCCTGCAAGGTGACCCACCCGCTGCGCGCGAACCTGTTCTGCGTGCACGAGGTCACGTGCGAGCCTGGCGGCTGGGCCACTGTTGTCCAGGGGAGTCGCCACTGCGCATTTCCGCACTGTCGAGGCGAAGGTTCCGCCCTATCCGTGAAGCAGTGACTGCAGGCTCTCGAGGTAACGCTCGCGAGAAAATGACTCCACATAGAACCGGCGAGCCCGCACGCTGAGGTCACGATGCTGCGAGCCCAGCGTGCGCAGCAAGTCACCGAGTTCCCGCACCGAAGCCCAACCCAAAGCCGGCTCGGCAAAGAGCGAATAGTTCTCCAGGAGCGGGCCGGTCTCGAACCCGTTGAAGAAGAGGACGGGCAACCCACAGCCCTGTGCCTCCACCGACGCCCGACCACCTGCCACCGGCGCGGATCCGATGTAGAAGGCGGCCCCGACGCGCAGCAATTCGGACCACACCGAGGACACTTGATCAAGGTGGACGAATCGCTCGCCATCGATCCCGTGCTGCGCCAGATGGGTCCTGATTTCGGTGATCCAGCTGGCTTCCAGGGGACCGATGTGGAAGAAAGATCCCTGCGCCACCTGCAGGCAGGCGAGCACGATTTCCTTGAGGGAGAACGGTCCCGTACGCGTGAACTTTGCGGGATGTCCGGACGTGACGACGGAAAAGTCGCCCCCTGTCACAGGGCCGATGTGCTGCGCGCCGAGGTCCTCGACATACATCGGCAGCACGTCCGGCGCAGACCCCGAGTATTCCCGGCAGATCTCCGCCAGCCTTGGAGACAGGTCCACGTGCCTGACGCCCTCGAGAGTGCACCCCAGGCTCGGGTTGTGGTCGCCATGGTGGAAGAACAGCTTGCGTACCCCCTTGAGGCCCAACGTCGCCACGTAGGGAATCGGGTCCTGGTGATGGGCCAGGTAGGAGATGCTGCTGGGAGAAAGTGACCGCACGAAAACCTGAAGGGTCTGACACTTCTCCCACATCGTTCCGGGGGGAAGCTGCACGACGACCGCATGCTTGAAACGCTCCTGAATCCACTCGAGTTGTTTCGGGTCGC
>CAILKA010000404.1 GCA_903834645.1 uncultured beta proteobacterium | reverse complement strand
GATCGGCCACCAGGCGCTCGAGCTCGGCGCGGTGGGTGAGCAGGGCGTGCAGACCGTTGCCGATCAGGTTCGTCGTCGTCTCGTGCCCGGCGTTGAGCAGGAAGATGCAGTTATGCAGCAATTCCTCCTCCGTCAGTCGTTCACCGTCGTGCTCGCCTTGCAGCAGCCGCGTGAGCACGTCCACCTGCGGGTCGCCGGGCTGGGCGCGGCGGCGTGCCACCAGGCTCCTGAGGTAGTCGAGGAAGCCCGTCACGGCCGCGTTTGCCGCCTCGAGCACGGGCGGCGCCGGCGCAGGCTCGAGCGCCGAGAGGATCTCCAGGGACCATTGCTGCAGCGGGCCGCGTTCGTCGGGCGGCACCTCCAGCAGGTTGCCGATCACCTCCACCGGGATGCGCGCGGCGAAGTCGATGATCAGGTCCGGCGCGGGCAGCCCGGCCAGACGCGTGAGCAGCTCGTCCACGAGCGTCACGAGCCCCGGCTCCATGCGCGCGATCGCGCGCTGGTTGAGCGCGCCCATCATCATGCGCCGCACCCGCGTGTGCAGCGGCGGGTCGCTGAACACCAGGCTCGTCGTGTGGTGCGCGTAGGCGGGCGTGTCCACGCCGAGCTTGGGCGCGAACTCCTCGCGCTTGTCCGAGCTCGCGTGCGGGCTGCGGTAGACGGCCGAGACGTCGTCGTGGCGCGTGAGCAGCACCGAGCGCGGCCCGAGCGGGTGCAGCGGGGCGTGGCGGCGCAGCAGCGCGTAGTACGGGTAGGGGTCCTCGGCGAAGCCCGCAGGCGGCGCTGTCAGGCGAAAACCCTCGAGCCAGGGTGGCCGGCTCGGCTGCGGGCGCTCCGTTTGCGAGCCGCTTGCGGCGGGCGCGGCAGGCGCGGCTGGCTCGTCAGGCGGGGGGTTCGGTGCGAGGGGCTCGGTCATGTCGGTGGGTCGGCACGCGGCGTCGGCCTGGCACCGGTGGCGGAGCATACTCGCGGCATGTTCACCGGAATCGTTCAGGGCGTGGCTCGCGTGCACGCCATCACCGACCGCCCCGGCCTGCGCAGCTTCACGCTGCAGCTGCCTGCGGGCTTTGCCACCGATCTGGCCCTGGGCGCGAGCGTGGCGGTGGATGGCGTGTGCCTGACGGTCACGTCCGTGCTCCCGGGCGATGTCGCCGAATTCGACGTGATGCAGCAAAGCCTCTCGCTCACGACGCTGGGCGACCTGGGGGTGGGCAGCGAAGTGAACGTCGAGCGCGCCGCGCGTGATGGCGCAGAGATCGGCGGCCATCCGCTGTCGGGACATGTCGATTTCCTGGCCAGCCTGGCGCAGGTGCGTGAGCCGCAGAACAACCGGGTGCTGCGCATCTCGGTCCCCGCGCCCTGGATGCGCTATGTGTTCGCCAAGGGCTACATCGCCGTCAACGGCGCGAGCCTCACCGTGGCCGAGGCTTCGCGCGGGGCGGGCGGGGCGGGGTGGTTCGAGGTGTGGCTGATTCCGGAAACGCTGCGCATGACGACCTTCGCCGCCAAGCGTGCGGGCGACGCGCTGCATGTGGAGATCGACCGCTCCACGCAGGTCGTGGTCGACACCGTGCGCGACGCGATCGAGGAGCGCCTCGGGCCGCTGCTGCCGGCGCTGGAGGCCTTCGCGCGCGAGCGGGGGATTGCGCTGGAGGGCCTGGCCGGGCCCGACCGGATCGAATCCTAGCCGTTGGCCGTCTCGAACTCGCGCATCCAGGCCACGAGCGCACGAACCCCTGCGATCGGCATCGCGTTGTAGATCGACGCGCGCATCCCGCCCACGAGGCGGTGCCCCTTGAGCTGGACCAGCCCGCGCGCCTGGGCACCCTCCAGGAAGGCCGCGTCCAGCGCCGGGTCGCGCAGCCGGAAGGGCACGTTCATGCGGCTGCGGCAGCTGCGCTCCACCGGGCTCGAGTAGAACGCGGAGCTGTCGAGGAAGTCGTAGAGCAGCGCCGCCTTCTCCTCGTTGCGGGCCT